>NZ_JBFRFA010000003.1:0-206865 GCF_052114585.1 Pedococcus sp. 2YAF34 | reverse complement strand
GTACGGCGCGTGCTCACCACGCGCCGTACCCCGCCCTCCGTCGTGTGCCGGGCCCTCAGAAGAGCTGTTCGATCAGGCCGCTGTCGACGTCGTAGAGAAACCCGCCGACCTTGATCGTGTCGGGGATGAGTGGGTGGCTGCGCACGGCGGCCACGTCGGCGGCGAGGGCGGTCCGCTGGTCGGTGACGACGTGGAAGCCCTGCCACGAGGCGTCCTGCCCGGCGGACGCCCCGACGCGCTCGCGCAGCTCCTGCTCGGAGCTGCTGGCCATGGCGCATCGGGTGTGGGGGACGATGAGCACGCGCTCGACGCCGAGCAGGTGCACGCCGAGGACCAGCGCCTCGAGGGCGTTGAGCGTCACGCGGCCACCGGGGTTGCGGAAGATCTTGGCGTCACCGGGCTTGAGGCCGACGAGTCGCAACGGGTCGATGCGCGAGTCCATGCAGGTGACGATGGCGACGCCCGCATGGGCGATGCCGTCGAACCCGCCGGTGGTGAACTCGGTCTCGGCGTACCGCTGGTTGGCGGCGATCAGGTCGTCGAAACCCGTTGCCTTGGTGGATGTCTCGTTCACAGCAGGCCCGCTCTCTTCGGGATGGACATGGCCATCGGCTTGGTGGTGGACGCGAAGAAGTCGTTCCCCTTGTCGTCGACGACGATGAAGGCGGGGAAGTCCTCGACCTCGATCTTCCAGACGGCTTCCATGCCGAGCTCGGGGTACTCGAGGACCTCGACGGAGCGGATGCAGTCCTGGGCGAGGCGCGCCGCAGGACCGCCGATCGACCCGAGGTAGAAGCCGCCGTGCCTGGCGCAGGCGTCGGTGACCTGCCTGGAGCGGTTTCCCTTGGCCAGCATGACCATCGAGCCGCCGGCAGCCTGGAACTGGTCGACGTAGGAGTCCATCCGGCCGGCCGTCGTCGGGCCGAACGAGCCGCTGGCGTAACCCTCGGGCGTCTTGGCCGGGCCGGCGTAGTAGACGGCGTGGTCCTTGAGGTACTGCGGCATCCCGTCGCCGGCGTCGAGGCGCTCCTTGATCTTGGCGTGCGCGATGTCGCGGGCGACGACGAGGGGTCCACTGAGCGAGAGCCGTGTCTTCACAGGGTATTTCGCGAGCTCGGCACGGATGTCGTCCATCGGCCGGTTGAGGTCGATCCGGACGACGTCGTCCTCGCCCTCGAGGTGCTCCTCGGTCGTCTCGGGCAGGAAGCGGGCCGGGTCCTTCTCGAGGACCTCGATGAAGACACCCTCCGGCGTGATCTTGCCGAGGGCCTGCCGGTCGGCGGAGCAGGAGACTGCGATGGCCACGGGGAGCGACGCGCCGTGGCGGGGGAGCCGGACCACGCGGACGTCGTGGCAGAAGTACTTGCCGCCGAACTGCGCGCCGATGCCGAAGTTGCGCGTCAGCTCGAGCACCTGCTCCTCGAGCTCGGTGTCCCGGAAGCCGTGGGCGCTCATCGAGCCCTCGCGAGGAAGCTCGTCGAGGTACTTCGCGCTCGCGTACTTGGCTGTCTTCAGGGCGAACTCGGCACTCGTGCCGCCGATGACGATGGCCAGGTGGTAGGGCGGGCACGCCGCCGTGCCGAGCGAGCGCAGCTTCTCGTCGAGGAACGCGAGCATGCGCTCGGGGTTCAGGATCGCCTTGGTCTCCTGGTAGAGGAAGGACTTGTTGGCGCTACCGCCGCCCTTGGCCATGAAGAGGAACTTGTAGGCGTTCTCGTGGCCCTCGGCGGTGTCGGCGTAGAGCTCGATCTGCGCGGGGAGGTTGGAGCCGGTGTTCTTCTCCTCCCACGTGGTGAGGGGCGCCATCTGGGAGTAGCGCAGGTTGAGGCGGGTGTAGGCGTCGCTGACGCCACGCGCGATGGCCCGCTCGTCGGTGCCGGCGGTGAGGACGTGCTGGCCGCGCTTGCCCATGACGATCGCGGTGCCGGTGTCCTGGCACATCGGCAGGACGCCACCGGCGGCGATGTTGGCGTTCTTGAGCAGGTCGAGCGCGACGAACTTGTCGTTGTTGCTCGCCTCCGGGTCGTCGATGATCCGGCGCAGCTGGGCGAGGTGCGCGGGTCGGAGGTAGTGCGCGATGTCGTGCATGGCCGTGTCGGTCAGCAGCCGCAGCGCCTCCGGCTCCACCTGCAGGAAGGTGCGGCCGCCCGGGCCCTCGACCGTGCTCACGCCCTCGGTCGTGAGCAGGCGGTACTCGGTCTGGTCGGGCCCGATGGGCAGCAGGTCCTCGTAGGGGACCTCGGGCTCCGGGTCGAACTCCGGCATGGTGCTCCTGTTCCTCGGGTCGCCGCGGCGGGCGACTACAGCTCGTCGAGGCTGGGGGCGTAGGCCCCGGCCCTGGCGACGGTGACTCCACTCGTGGCGAGGCCGCGCTCGATGGCGGGCCCCACGTCCTCCAGTGTCGCGTCGTGCAGCCGCTGCCGTGCACCCGGGTCGCCCAGGAGGCCTGCGGCCACGAGGCCGGACACCAGTCCGGCCATGAACGAGTCGCCGGCGCCGACGGTGTCGACGACGCCCTTCACCCGCGCGCGCTCTCGGCCGGTGCGCTCCTCGGAGGCGACGCGGAAGGCGACGCCGTCGGCACCCAGGGTGACGACCGCCAGGCCGGCTCCGAGCCCCACCCACCGGGCCATGACCTGCTCCGGCGACTCGGCGGGGTACAGCAGCGCGAGGTCGTCCTCGCTGGCCTTGACCACGTCCGAGAGGGCGACCAGCTCCTCCACGCGCAGCCGTACGGCGCCGAGGTCGCCCATGATGCTCGGGCGGATGTTGGGGTCGTAGGAGACGGTGCCCTGCTCACGGACCGCGCGCAACACTGACGTGACGCTGTCGGCGCCCGGCTGCAGCACCGTCGCGATCGATCCGGTGTGCACGTGCCCGGTGCCCTGCGGGAGCGCCACCTCGGGCAGCTCCCAGTGCAGGTCGAAGTCGTAGGTCGCCGCGCCGGACTGGTCGAGCCTGGCTGCCGCCACCGACGTGGGCGAGGAGCCGAAGCTGTCGGCCAGCACGGTGACGCCATGGCGGCGCAGGTGGGCGGCGATGCGCTCGCCGCGCTCGTCGTGGCCGAGCCAGGTGGCGAAGTCGACCGGGTGGTCGAGCCGGGCGAGGCCGACCGCGACGTTGGCAGGGCTGCCGCCGACGTGCTCGGCGGACTCGCCGCTGGCGTCGGTGACGATGTCGACCAGGGCCTCGCCGACCACCAGCAGCCGGGGGTGCATCAGGCGTCCTGGGCCGAGGGGATGGCGTGGTCGAAGTCGATCGAGCTGTAGGCCCGCAGCTTGGCCAGCTGGTGGTGGCTCTCGATGAGGCGGATGGTCCCCGACTTGGAGCGCATGACCAGCGAGTGGGTCGTCACCCCGCCGGCGCGGTAGCGGACGCCCCGCAGCAGCTCGCCGTCGGTGATGCCGGTGGCGACGAAGAAGCAGTTCTCGCCCCGGACGAGGTCGTCGGTGGACAGCACGCGGTCGAGGTCGTGCCCGGCGTCGACGGCCTTCTGGCGCTCCTCGTCGTCGCGCGGCGCGAGCCGGCCCTGGATGACGCCGCCGAGGCACTTGATCGCGCAGGCGGTGATGATGCCCTCCGGGGTGCCGCCGACCCCGAGGAGCAGGTCGATGCCGGTGTCGTCACGGGCCGCCATGATGGCGCCGGCCACGTCACCGTCGGAGATGAAACGCAGCCGGGCGCCCGCGCTGCGCACCTCGGCCGCCAGCTTCTCGTGGCGCGGACGGTCGAGCATGACCACCGTGACGTCCTCGACGGTCTGGCGCTTGGCCTTGGCGACGCGGCGGATGTTCTCGGCCACGGGGAGCCGGATGTCGACCGAGTCGGCGGCCTCGGGCCCGGTGACGAGCTTGTCCATGTAGAACACGGCGGACGGGTCGTACATGCTGCCGCGGTCGGCGACGGCGAGGACGGCGACCGCGTTGGACTGGCCCTTGGCCGTGAGGGTCGTCCCGTCGATCGGGTCGACCGCGACGTCGCACTCGGGGCCGTTGCCGTCGCCTACCTCCTCGCCGTTGTAGAGCATCGGGGCGTCGTCCTTCTCGCCCTCGCCGATGACGACGACGCCCTTCATGGAGACCGTGGAGATGAGGGTGCGCATCGCCTCGACGGCGGCGCCGTCGGCGCCGTTCTTGTCGCCCCGGCCCACCCAGCGGCCACCGGCCATGGCGGCGGCCTCGGTGACGCGGACGAGCTCGAGGGCGAGGTTGCGGTCAGGCGCCTCGACGCCGACCCGCAGGGCGGAGGGAAGGTGCTGCTCGGACACTGGTTCTGATCCTTCACGCGGCGGCGGGTGAGTGCCCGCAGACTACCGGGGGCGGGGGCAGTTGGCGCCGACCGGTCTGCGTCAGGGACGATGGGCACGTGAGCACCCCGGCCCCCCGCAGTTCGTACGCCAACGGCTCCGTGGCCAACATGGTCCGTTCGCTGCTGGTGATCGGTGCGCTGGTCGCCGTCCTCGTGGCGGTCGTGCCGCGCGTCAACAACGTCAGCCAGCCGCCGGTGGACGTGACCGGGGCGTCCGTGGAGGTCGCCCGCGACAGCGGCTGGGCCATCGAGCGCCCGGAGGGCCTGCCGGACGGGTGGAAGGCCACCAGCGTCCGCTACGTCCGCTCCACCGACGGCCTCATGACCTGGCACGCCGGCTACCAGTCACCGACCGGCAACTACGTCGCGATCGAGCAGACCAAGGACGCCACCTCCGGGTGGGTGGAGGCGCAGACCAACCGGGCGGCCAGGACGGGCACGACGCAGGCCGGTGGCCGGACGTGGGACACCTACGTGCGCAACGGCAAGGTGCAGAACAGCCTGGTCAACAAGGGCGCCACGGGGCAGCTCACCACGATCGTCACCGGCACGGGCACGTTCCCCGAGCTCACGGCCTTCGCCGACAGCCTTCGCCCCGTCCCCAAGAGCTGACCGACCGGTGCGGGCTGGTTCCGCGACCGTGGCGCGCCCCTACTTCGGGTCGTCCTCGGTGAGCGCGGCCTCGGCGCCGTCCAGCCAGGTGCTGCAGTGGGCGGCCAGGGCCTCGCCCCGCTTCCACAGCCGCATGCTCTCCTCGAGGCCGACCTGGCCGCCCTCGAGCTGGGCCACGATGTCGATGAGCTCGTCGCGGGCCTGCTCGTAGGACAGCCCGGCGACGTCCGCGAAGTCGTCGGCGCCCCCGGACGCGGCGGCGGACGGCTTCTGCTCTTCCTTGGCCATGGGGAAGGAGCCTAACCGGCGTCGGCGGCCAGCCCCACGACCCGGGTCGCGAAGTCGCCGCGGGCCACGCGGACGCGCAACAGCTCGTCGGGCACGACCTCGTCCTGGTCCATGACCACGCGGCCGTCGCGGTGCTGCACCACGGCATACCCACGCTCGAGGGTGGACAGCGGGGAGAGCGTGCGCACCTGCGCCCGGAGGTGGCCGACCTGGTCGGCCGCCCGGTGCACCGACCCGAGCACCCGGCGGGTGGCGCGGTCGGTCAGGGCGTCGAGCTCGGCCCGCCGGGCGTCGATCATGGCGGCGGGGTTGGCCACCACGGGGCGCGAGCGCAGCGCGACGAGGTGGCGGCGCTCGCTGGACACGTGGGCGGCGAGGGCTCGCCGGGCGCGGGCCCGGGCCTGGCGTATGCCGTCGCGCTCGGCCTGCGCGTCCGGCACCACGCGCTTGCCGGCGTCGGTCGGGGTGGAGGCGCGCCAGTCGGCGACGTGGTCGAGCAGCGGGGTGTCGACGTCGTGGCCGATGGCCGACACCACGGGGGTCCGCGCCGCCGAGACGGCCCGCAGGAGGGCCTCGTTGCTGAAGGGGAGCAGGTCCTCGACCGACCCGCCGCCGCGGGCGATCACGATGACGTCGACCCCGTCGAGGCCGTCGAGCTCCTTCAGGGCGCCCATGACCTCCTGCACCGCCGCGGGACCTTGCACAGCGACCTCGCGGATCTCGAAACGCACCGTCGGCCAGCGGCGACGGGCGTTCTCGACGACGTCCTTCTCCGCCGCACTGGCGCGGCCGCAGACGAGCCCGACGGTGCGCGGCAGGAACGGCAGGGGGCGCTTGCGCCGGGGGTCGAACAGCCCCTCGGAGGCCAGCGTGCGCTTGAGGTGCTCCACCCGGGCGAGCAGCTCGCCGACGCCGACGGGACGGATCTGGCGGGCGTCGAGCATGAGCGAGCCGCGCTGGGTCCAGAACACCGGCTTGGCCTGCAGGACGACGCGCGCGCCCTGCGCGACCGGCACGGGCATCGCGTCGAGGGCGTTGGTCGAGATCGCCACCGACAGCGACATGTCGACGTCGGGGTCGCGCAGCGTGAGGTAGGCGGTGCGCGAACCGGGGCGGCGGGTCAGCTGCACGACCTGGCCCTCGACCCACAGCACCGACATCTTCTCGACGTACTCGGCGATCTTCATGCTGAGCAGCCGGACCGGCCAGGGCGACTCGGCAGTGGTGTCGCCGGCTCGCTCCGGGAGGTCGGGGCGCTGGTCGGGGCCGGTCACGGGCCCACTCTAGGAGGTGGAGCGTGGCCCTCCGCCGCACGACGCGGATTGGGGTGGCAGAGAGGCGCCACCTACCATGGAGGCATGACTGAGACCACCGAACGACCCACCAAGCGCGTGCTGCTGGCCGCGCCCCGCGGGTACTGCGCGGGCGTCGACCGCGCCGTGGTCACGGTCGAGAAGGCCCTCGAGCTCTACGGTGCCCCGGTCTACGTCCGCAAGGAGATCGTGCACAACAAGCACGTCGTGACCACGCTGGAGAAGCGCGGCGCGATCTTCGTCGAGGAGACCGACGACGTGCCCGAGGGCGCCACCGTCATCTTCAGTGCCCACGGGGTCGCCCCGGTGGTGCACGAGGAGGCGAAGGCGCTGAGCCTGAAGACGATCGACGCCACCTGCCCACTGGTCACCAAGGTGCACCGCGAGGCCGTCCGCTTCGCCGGCGACGACTTCGACATCCTCCTCATCGGCCACGAGGGCCACGAGGAGGTCGTCGGCACCGCAGGTGAGGCACCCGACCACATCACGCTGGTCGACGGACCGGACGACGTCCCCAACATCACCGTCCGCGACCCCGAGAAGGTCGTCTGGCTCTCGCAGACCACGCTCTCGGTCGACGAGACCATGGAGACCGTGCGGCGCCTGCGCGAGCGGTTCCCCGCGCTGCAGGACCCGCCCAGCGACGACATCTGCTACGCCACCCAGAACCGCCAGCTCGCGGTCAAGCAGATGGCTCCCGAGTGCGACCTCATGGTCGTCGTCGGCTCGCGCAACTCCTCCAACTCCGTGCGCCTCGTCGAGGTCGCCCTCGAGCACGGCTCCCGGGCAGGGCACCTCGTGGACTACGCCGACGAGATCGACGACTCGTGGCTCGACGGCGTCACCACCGTCGGTGTCACCTCCGGCGCCTCCGTGCCCGAGGTGCTCGTGCGTGACGTGCTCACCTACCTGGCCGAGCGCGGGTACGGCGAGGTCAGCCCTGTGGTGGCGGCCGAGGAGAGCCTGCTGTTCTCCCTGCCCAACGAGATCCGCCGCGACCTCAAGGCGCGTGGGCTGGGCGACAAGATGCGCCACGACGCGAGCTTCGAGGAAGCCGGCTCCCTGCACTGACCCGCTCCGCCGGGTACGGCGTGCGGCCGGTACGGCGCGGGTCCTGTCGATCCGGGGGCACCGCCGGTAGCGTCGGGACCGTGATCGACCTGGCGACGACGCGGCGGCGCGTGCTGCAGCGCCTCGTGGCCCGCAGCCCCGGCGTGGTCGACCTGTCGACGCTCGACTCGGTGCCGCGCCGGCTGCTGCGCCCCCTGCGTCGCGACGGGCTCGACCCGGTGGCGCGGCTGGGGACGACCGTGCCCGATCCGGTGCACCGCCTCGCGCACATGTTCGGGATGAACATCTGGCTGGTCTCCGGTCAGGAGGAGGGACGAGCGGTCCTCGCCGAACAGTCCCGCTTCAGCAACGACCTGCGCCCGTACGTCGGCAGCAGCAGCTCCAACGTCGGCGGCCTGGGCTTCACCGACCCCCCGGAGCACACCCGGCTGCGCTCGCTGCTCACGCCGGAGTTCACCATGCGCCGGATCAACCGGTTGGCCCCCCGCATCGAGCAGATCGTGGACGCCCAGCTCGACGAGCTGGCGGCCGCCGGCCCCGAGGCGGACCTCGTCGGCGGATTCGCCTTCCCGATCCCGTTCCTCGTGATCTGCGAGCTGCTCGGCCTGCCTCCTGAGGACCGCGAGCGGTTCCGGGCGCTCAGCCACGCCCGTTTCGACGTCTCGGCGGGGGGCGCGGGCGCCTTCGGGGCGATCTCGTCCTCGCGGAGCTTCCTGCTCGAGGCAACCCGCCGCCAGCGCGAGAGCCCGGGCGACGGCCTGCTCGGCCGGATCATCGCGGCGGTGGGCGACGAGGTCGGCGACGAGGAGATCGCCGGCCTGGCCGATGGCGTCTTCACCGGTGGCTACGAGACGACCGCGAGCATGCTGGCGCTGGGGTCGCTCGTGCTCCTGCGCGACCGGCAGCACTTCGACCTCATCCGTGACGACGACGCCTCGGTGGACCCCGTGGTCGAGGAGATGCTGCGCTACCTGTCAGTGGTGCAGATCGCGTTCCCCCGGTTCGCGCTGGAGGACCTCGACCTGTTCGGCCGCCGCATCCGCAAGGGCGACGTGGTTGTGGTCGCCCTGAGCCGCGCGGACCGCGACGGGCGCATCGGCCCCGACCTCGACCGCTTCGACCCGACCCGTCCGCCGTCGCCGCACCTGGCCTTCGGGTACGGGTTCCACCGCTGTGTGGGCGCCGAGCTGGCGCGGCTCGAGCTGCGGACAGCGTTCCCGCGACTGGTCCGCCGCTTCCCCGAGATGCGCCTGACGGTCGACCCGTCGTCACTGCACTTCCGTGACCAGTCGATCGTCTACGCGGTGGACTCCCTGCCCGTCCACCTCGGCGCCGACTCCGCCTCCAGGTCGAGCTGAGGCCTGGCGTCCTGCGCGGTGGCCGCGTCGAGGAGCTCGACGGCGGTGAGCACCCGTGGGCCCGTCTCAACAGGTCGGGGTGTGGCCAGGGTGTCCTCGACGATGTCGAGCTCGTGCATCTTGCGGGCGGTGACCAGGACCCGTGACTCCAGCGCCCCGACCAGCTGGTTGTAGGTCTCGACCGAGCGCTGCAGGGCGGTCCCCATCCGCGCGGCGTGACCCCCCAGGGTGCCGAGGCGGTCGTAGAGCTCGCGGCCGACCGTCATGAGCTCGCGCGCCCCGGCGGTGAGCGCGTCCTGCTGCCAGGTGAAGGCCACCGTGCGCAGCAGGGCCATCAGCGCACCGGGGCCGACGAGCACCACCCGACGGGCCATGGCGTCCTCGTGCAGGCTCGGGTCGGCGGCCAGGGCGGCGGAGAGCATCGCCTCGCTGGGCACGAAGCACACCACCATCTCCGGGCTGCTCTCGAACGCCGACCAGTAGTCCTTGGCCGCCAGGGCCCGCGCGTGTCCCTGCAGGGTCGTGGCGTGCTCGCGCAGCAACCGGGTGCGGTCCTCCGCGGACAGGTCGTCGGCCTGGGCCCGCAGGAACGCGACCATGGGTGCCTTGGAGTCGACCACGAGGTACTTGTCGCCGGGCAGCCGGACGACGACGTCCGGGCGCACCTGGCGGTCGTGACGGCTGACCCGGTGCACCTGCTCGTCGAAGTCGCACCGGGCGAGCAGGCCCGCGTGCTCGAGGACGCGGCGCAGCTGGACCTCCCCCCAGGCGCCCCGCACGGTCGAGGCGTTGAGGGAGCCCGCCAGGCTCTGGGTCTGGCGCCCGAGCGCCGTGGTGGACGCGTGCACCTGGGCGATGGTCTGCTCCAGTGCCGCGAACTGGTGGGTGCGGTCGCGCTCCAACGTGCCCACCTGTTGCTCGACCCGACCGAGCGCGTCGCGCAGGGGCGCCAGGGCGGCGGCGGTCTGGGCGTCGTCGGACAGGGCAGCCTCGAGGTCGACGACCCGCTCGCGCAGCAGGTCCCGCTCTGCGGCCACGCCGGCGGCACGCGCCATACCGAGCTGGTGCACGACGAACGCTGCTGCGGCGGCGCCGAGGGCGAGTCCGGCGAGGAGGGCGAGGGCGAGTTCCATGGCGAGGACCATGCCACCCCCCACCGACAGGATGGCGCAGGCGCCGCGGAGGTAGCGTGCCGGACATGCCCGACCACCTCCCCGCGCCGGAGCCCCTGCTCGTCGACGACGACCTCGTCCTGCACGGGCTCGACGACGAGACCGTGGGTGACGGCGTCGTCGCCTTCGAGGCCATCTGGCAGCACGAGCGGGTCGGTCGCGTCGAGCTGCTGCACGGCGATGCCGGCGACGCCGAGCTGATCTGGCTGTTCGTACCCGAGTACCGCGCCGTCGGCGTCGTCGAGCGGGCCCTGCGGCTCGTGCTGCGCTGGGGGTTCGACGAGCTCGGCCTGCGCCGGGTCGAGACCCGCGTCGAGGACGAGGACCGCGACGCGGTGCGCTCCGCCATGCGCGCCGGGCTGCGCAAGGAGGGTGTCAGCCGGGCCGTCACCGTCCCCGGCGGTCGCGGCGACGTCATGGTGCTCAGCGCCCTGGACGACGACGCCCCGCCGCACACGCGCGAGGGCTTCATCGCCCAGCTCAACGCCGCGCTGCCCACCAAGCGGGCCATCGCCCAGGGCGTGGTGCGGGACGCCGCTGGACGGGTGCTCCTGTGCGAGCTGGTCTACAAGAACGAGTGGGACCTTCCCGGCGGGGTGGTCGACCCCTACGAGTCGCCGGCGCAGTGCGTGGTCCGCGAGGTCCGTGAGGAGCTCGGCGTCGAGGTCGAGGTGCGCTCGCTGCTCGCCGTCAACTGGCTGCCCCCGTGGCGCGGGTGGTCCGACGCCACGGCCTTCATCTTCGACCTGGGCGTCGCGGGCGAGGAGCTCGTCACGCGGGCCACGTTGCAGCCCAGGGAGATCCGCGCGCTGCACTGGGTCGGCGAGGAGGAGCTGGAGAGCCGTGTGGCGCCGTACAACCAGCGGCTGCTTGCCTTCCTGCTCGGGCACCGGGGCCCCACGGCCTACCTCGAGGACGGCTTGCCGGCCCTGTGAGGTGAGCCCGCGCCCGGCGGCCAACCGTGCGCCGCGTGGGAACGCCCGGTAACGCATTCCTGCAGGTCAGCCGCTCGTTCGACGTGCGCGGCTCGCCACACCCCGCTACTGTCGCGACGTCATCTTGCCGGGGGAATTCGTTCGAAACACGGAGTGCACCATGACTGACTCGACCATGCCGCCGCTGTCCGCGGAGGAGCTGGCTGCCGAAGGCACCACCGCCCTCCCTGACAAGGAGGTCATCAGCCTGCTCGACCTCAATGCCGACCTCGACATCGGTCTGGACGCGGCAGCGCCCATCGACCTCGCAGTCGCGGCCAACGCCAACGTCGCGGCGCCGATCGACGCCGCGGTCGGGGCCAACGTGCTCTCGGTGGGCTCCGAGGCCCAGGCGCTCTCAGACCAGGGCGTCCTCATCGACCAGGGCATCACGGGCGAGGCGGTCGCCGAGGGCGGCCAGGACTCCACCATCGACCAGGCAGACGCAGCCCCGGCTCCGGCCGACACGGCGGCCCAGGCGCCTGCCGCGGACTCGACGGTCCCGGTCGACGGCGCCTCGTCGACCGACGCGGTGGATGCGGGCGGTTCCCTCGACGGCCCCCTGCTCAACGTCGACGTCGACCTCGCCGCGGACCTCGACCTCGCGGCTCCGATCGCCGGCGCCGTCGCAGCGAACGCGAACGTCGCGGCGCCGATCGACGCATCGGTCGCTGGAAACGTCGGCTCGATCGACTCCGACGCCGTGGCCATCTCGCAGCAGGACGCCATCATCACGCAGGACATCGACGCCGACGCCAGTGCGTCGACGGACCAGACCTCGGACATCTCCCAGTAGTCGGCGCGAGGACGCACTGACGTGACTCCCTTCGAGGGGCCTGGGGCCCCAGCCGGGCGCGAGCCTGCCCCCGAGCCAGCCGGCTCCGGGGCGGGCCTCGCACCGGGGGCCGATGACCGGACCGACGACCGGACCGCCGACCGGACCGCCGAGCCGGTCCCCGTGCGGGCCGACGGTGTCCAGCTGCTCGGTGAGGTGCCGGGGTCCGGCTACCGCGTGGCGCCGGCCCTCGTGCGCCGCGGCGACGGGCAGACGATCCAGCTGACACCCCTCCTGTACGCCGTCCTGGAACAGGTGGACGGCCGGCGCACGACGGCCCAGATCGCCGAGGCGGTCGGGGCCGCGATCGGCCGCCAGGTGCGCGCCGAGGACGTCGAGTCGCTGTGTGACTCCAAGCTCCGCACCATCGGGGTGCTCAAGAGGGTCGACGGCTCGGACCCCGAGCTGAAGCGCTCAAACCCCTTGCTGGCACTGCGGTTCCGCTACGTGGTGACGGATCCGAAGCTCACGCGGAGCATCACGGCGCCATTCGCGCTGTTGTTCGCCCCCGTGGTCGTGGCCCTGCTGGTCGTCGCGTTCCTCGCGGTGTGCGGGTGGGTCATGATGCACAAGGGTCTGGGGTCGGCGACGCACCAGGCCTTCGACCAGCCTGCGCTGCTGCTCGCCGTCTTCGCGCTGACCGTGGTGTCTGCGGGGTTCCACGAGTTCGGCCACGCTGCCGCCGCGAGGTATGGCGGCGCCACCCCAGGGGCGATGGGTACCGGGTGGTACCTGGTGTGGCCGGCCTTCTACACCGACGTCACCGACAGCTACCGTCTCGGCCGCGCCGGCCGAGTACGCACCGACCTCGGCGGTCTCTACTTCAACGCCATCGTCGCCGTCCTGATGTTCGGCGTGTGGTGGGCGACCGGGTGGGACGCCATCCTGCTCATCATCGCCACCCAGGTGCTCCAGATGGTGCGCCAGCTCGCTCCTCTGGTCCGGTTCGACGGCTACCACGTGCTCGCGGACGTCACCGGCGTCCCCGACCTCTACCACCGGATCAAGCCGACGCTGGTCTCCCTGCTGCCGAGGCACTGGAACGATCCCGAGGCCAAGGTGCTCAAGCCGTGGGCCCGCGCAGTCGTCACCACCTGGGTCCTGGTCGTCGTGCCGGTGCTGGCCTTCTCGATGGTGATGATGGTGCTCAGCTTCCCACGGGTCGCCGGCACGGCCTGGGCCTCGGTGGCACGGCAGTGGGCCCGGCTGGAGACGCAGGCCGCCGACGGGGACGTGCTCGCCGTGGTCGTCCGCGTGCTCTCGATCGTGGCCATCGCGCTGCCGGTGTTCGGGGTGGCGTTCATCGTGTCGCGCCTGGTCCGCCAGGTGGTGCTCGGCACGTGGCGCAGGACGAGTGGACACCCCGTACGGCGCACTGCCGCGGGGATCGTGGCAGCCGCTGTCGTCGCGGGCCTGGCCTGGGCCTGGTGGCCGCAACCGGGCACCTACCGGCCCGTGCAGGCGTACGAGCGGGGGACGCTGGCCGACGCGGTCCACACGACCTTCACGCGCACCGGGCTCGTGTCACCGGCCCAGCAGCGGCTGCAGGAGGGTCGGCAGGCCACCGGTCGCACGATCTGGCGCAGGGGAGCGGCACTTCCCACCGCCGATGCGCCAGTGCTCGCGGTGGTCATGGCGCCGCGGCCCGGCCAGACCGCGCCGGACGGGTCGGCACTGCCCACCTGGGTGTTCCCGTTCGACCGCCCGCTCCCTCCCGGCGAGGGTGACAACCAGGCCTTGGCCGTCAACACGACCAACGGGTCCTCCGAGTACGACGTCGCCTTCGCGCTCGTGTGGGCTGACGGCAACAGCGTCGCGAACACCAACGAGGCCTACGCCCTGGCGTCCTGCACCGACTGCCAGACGGTGGCGGTCGCCTTCCAGGTCGTCGTCATCATCGGTGACGCACACGTCGTCGTCCCCGAGAACATCGCCGCTGCCGTCAACTACAACTGCGTGCAGTGCGTGACGCAGGCCCTGGCGACCCAGCTGGTCGTCACTCTCTCCGGCCCCTTGGACGCCCGCAGCACGGCGGAGCTCAACGCGCTGTGGGCCGAGATCTCTGCCTTCGGGAACCACGTCCAGGACGTCCCGCTGAGCGAGCTCCAGGGACGGCTGGCCGACTACGAGCGCCAGATCCTCGCCATCCTGCGCAAGGACCCGGCGTGGGTCGAGCCGCGCGGCGGCGACTCGTCCACTGCGACGTCGACCACCCCCACGACCAGCTCCACGACCAGCTCCACGACCAGCTCCACGACCAACCCCACGACAGGGCCCACCACGACCGGCCAGGCCCCCTCCGGCTCGACCAGCTCCGGGGCGCAGCCTTCGCCGACCTCGGGTGGTGCCGCGTCCACCGGGACGACCCCGTCGTCGGTCTCCGGCTCAGCGAGCTCGACCGCCCCGAGCGCGTCCAGCACCTCGGGAAGCCCCACGACCTCGACGGCCGGCGCGAGCTCCTCGTCGGCGCCGGTCCCTGGCGAGGAGGTGGCGTCGACCACCTCTGCGCCGTGACTCGCCCCGTCGCGGCATACGCTCTCGTCCCGAGAGTCGGTGCGGTGCAGTGAGGACGTGAGGACGAGCGATGGACGCGCAGCTCAGCGAGTTCGACGAGGGTTCGGCGGTTTCGGCGCGTGCTAGTGAGTCGGGGGTCTATGACGCCGCCCTCGGCGAGGGGTGGCGCATCGGGGGAGGCGTCAACGGGGGCCTGCTGCTCTCGGTCGTCGGCCGTGCCCTCTCGCAGGAGCTCGGCAAGGCGGAGGGCGACCGACCGGCGCACCCGCACCCGCTGGCCATCAGCGCCTACTACCTGACGCCCGGCGTGCCCGGCCCTGCGACGGTGCGGACGTCGGTCCTGCGCCGCGGCCGGGCGGTCTCCAACGGGCAGGCCTCGCTCGTGCAGCCCGACGAGGCGGGCGGCGAGGTCGAGCGCCTCCGGGTGCTCGCGACGTACGGCGACCTCGCCACGATGGACGCGGACGCGAGCACCACCGCGGTGCCACCGGAGCTGCCGCCCGTGGACCGCTGCGTCTCGGCCGCGCAGGCGCCGCCGCAGTTCCTCAAGCACGCCTCTCTCCTCGAGCGCCTGGACCTGCGCCTCGACCCGGCCACGACCGGCTGGGCCATGGGCAAGCCGTCGGGCAACGGCGTGATCCGCGGGTGGCTGCGCATGGCCGACGACCGCGAGCCGGACCCGCTGCTGCTCCTGCTCGCCGTCGACGCCCTGCCGCCGGTAGCCTTCGAGCTCGGGCTGCCCGGCTGGGCGCCAACGCTCGAGCTGACGGCCCACGTGCGGGCCCGTCCGGCGCCCGGCTGGCTGCGCGTCGTCCTCACCAGCCGCACCATGTCGGGCGGTTACCTCGAGGAGGACGCCGAGGTCTGGGACAGCGAGGGCAGGCTGGTCGCGCTCTCCCGTCAGCTGGCGAGGGCCGCGACACCGCGACGGTAGACTCTCGGCCTTGTGGCTCTCACTATCGGAATCGTCGGCCTGCCCAACGTGGGCAAGTCCACGATGTTCAACGCCCTGACCAAGAACAACGTGCTCGCGGCGAACTACCCGTTCGCCACCATCGAGCCCAACGTCGGGGTCGTCCCCCTGCCGGATGCCCGCCTCGGCAAGCTCGCGGAGATCTTCTCGTCGGAGAAGATCCTGCCCGCCACGGTGTCGTTCGTGGACATCGCGGGCATCGTCCGCGGCGCCTCCGAGGGGGAGGGGCTGGGCAACAAGTTCCTCGCCAACATCCGTGAGGCGGACGCGATCTGCCAGGTCGTCCGCGCCTTCGAGGACGGCGACGTCGTCCACGTCGACGGCAAGGTCTCACCCGCGTCCGACATCGAGACCATCCACACCGAGCTCATCCTCGCCGACCTGCAGACCCTCGAGAAGGCCGTGCCGCGCCTCGAGAAGGAGTCGCGGATCAAGAAGGAGAGCAAGCCGCTGCTCGACAACGCGGTCGCCGCCCAGAAGGTGCTCGAGGAGGGCAAGACCCTGTATGCCGCGGGCGCGGCCGCCGGTGTCGACCTCGCCGAGGCGAAGCAGCTGGGCCTGCTGACCACCAAGCCGTTCATCTACGTGTTCAACCTCGACGAGGACCAGCTCGGCGACGCCGAGCTCCACGCCTCGCTGCGCGCCCTGGTGGAGCCCGCCGACGCGGTGTTCCTCAACGCCAAGCTCGAGATGGACCTCATGGACATGGAGGCCGACGAGGCGATGGAGCTGCTCGAGTCGTTCGGGGCCACCGAGTCCGGTCTCGACCAGCTCGCCCGCACCGGGTTCCACACCCTCGGCCTGCAGACCTACCTCACCGCAGGTCCCAAGGAGTCCCGCGCGTGGACCATCGGCCGCGGCTGGACCGCGCCGCAGGCCGCCGGCGTCATCCACACCGACTTCCAGCGCGGGTTCATCAAGGCCGAGATCGTCTCCTTCGACGACCTCGTCGAGGCCGGCTCGATGGTTGCCGCGAAGGCCGCCGGCAAGGTCCGCATCGAGGGCAAGGACTACGTCATGGCCGACGGCGACGTGGTGGAGTTCCGCTTCAACGTGTAAACCCGCTGGTTACACGCTCAACCACCCCCTCTTGCCCGCAGGTTGCCCGCAGTGGAGCCGAGGACTTCCCCGGCGAGGGTTGCGGCTGCCGCCCGTGTCTTGTCCTCAGCGGAGGGCCACAGGTGCGAGTACGTGTTAAGGGTTGTCGTGGCCTTGGAGTGACCAAGTGCCCGCTGAACCGTGACAACGTCACACCCGGCCGCGATGAGCCCCGAAGCGTAGAAGTGCCGCAAGTCGTGCAGGCGAACCCCGAAGAGGCCGGCATCCGCGAGCGTCTTGCGCCACCAGTACCCCACCGTGTTCTGGTGTGGGGGAGTGTCGCCTGAGCCCTGGAACAACCATTCGCCGCGGTGCCCTAACTCGACGTGCGCGGCCAGCATGCTCACCAACACATCAGGGATCGGCACGGCACGCTCTGACCCGTACTTCGGTGGGCGAATGTCGACCTCGCCTCCGGCCTTGCGCTGGACCTGCCGAGACACCTTGATCTGACGCCGCAGGAAGTCGACGTCCCCGACCTGTAGCGCCGCAGCCTCCCCGAGTCGCAACCCTGCGAACGCGCACACTGCCACGAATGCCCGGAAACGCTCGTCTGCGGCCTCGAGGAGCGCGGACACGTCCACAGGTGTCGGGATGCTCATTGCGGCCTCTGCGCGCCGCTGGCGAGGCAGCCTGACGCCTTCGGTGGGATCGGAGGCAATGACCTTGTCGCGCATCGCTGCCCGGAACACTGACCGCGCGTTGACGAACCGCGTCTTGATGGTCCCGGCGGCGAGTTGCTTACCCGTCATCGTCTTGACCCAGGTCTCGACATGGGTGGGGCGAATCTTGCCAAGCTCCATGTCGGTGAAGGTGGCCGAACGGACAGCGAGGCTCATTGCCTTGTGGGTGCCATCGGTCCAGACCTGACGGGCCGCGTAGTCGGTGAAGTAGGCGGAGAACGTGATTCGGCCGGCGCGGGGGTCGACCCACCTACCGCCGTCAATCGCGCCGAGCTGGTCGCGGAGCCACCGCTGCGCCTCCGCCTGCCTCTTGAATGTCGACTGGACTTCCTTGCCAGTCTCGGGGTGCCGGTAGCGGGCGCGCCAAGACTCGCCGCGGCGCGTCACCCCGCTACCCACGCGACTGCCTTTCTCGTCGCTCGAGCAGGGCAGCCTTAGCCACCTCCGGGTCCTCAGCAATCAGAACCTCACGGAGTTCCTCCACCTCGGCCTCCGCCTCTCGATAGGCCAGCGCCATCAAATCCGCTCGCTGCTGCGCCTCCAACTGCTGTTGTTGGAAGCTGTCCTGGCGTGCCCGGAGCTCGCGTATGCGAGCCGGGATGTCATCCAGGTCATCGTTAGACAGCATGCGCACGAGGGGGACCTCCAGGGCCACCGCGATGAACAGCGCCTCGTTCAGGCGCAAGTTCCGTCTGTCATCTTCACGCTCGAGCTTCGTGAAGACAGTCGGATGCAGAACCAGCCTCCCTCCCGTGACCTCCTCCACGGCCGCAGAGAGCCTCTGTTGAGTCCACTGTCGGCGTTGGCGCTCGCGCTTCATACGCACGATGAATTGATCTTCTGGCCACGTCCACGGGTCGTCGTCCTTCACGATCCTCCTCCTGCGATTGTGGCAGCGACGGTACTGCTCATCCGGTTGCACAGTCAAGACTGAATGCGTATAGTTGACGATATCGCAGCGAAGAGACTGCGAGAAGCGCAGGTCAACCGGCGGAACCATGAGAGCCGGAAGGGGGAGAGGTGCGCCCAGAGTCGCTCGATCAGGCAATACGGGATGCAACGCAGATTCTCAGCCAGTGCGGGACCCAGCTCTCGCGATCAAAGGTGTCGAGAATCTCGAGGTCGTACATCGACGCTCAACCCCCATGTGATTTCGCCACCTACATCCTTCGAAATGCCGCCCCCGGAATCCGCTCTGCCCCCGCAGCCCGCGGGCGTCAAGCAACACAGTGGCTCGACCCCACTGCGGACGAAGCGATCAGCAACATCACATCCCACCCGAAGAAGAGATAGGAGGCCCGTAATGGACCTGTTGACCACCGAGGAAGCCGCTCTTTACCTGCACGTTCCTCTGGCCACGTTGCGCCACTGGATGCAGACCGGCCAGGCCCCGCACAGCGCGAAGCTTGGACGCCGCCGGATGTTCAGGCGAGGCGATCTAGAGAAGTTCGTCGATGAGAAGTTCGCAGCCGCTGCCTGACTGTGCAGGCTGGAAGCGACGTCCCCCTTCCCGATCAAGCAAGGGCCGGACCCCGTCAGGGGTCCGGCCCTTTTTCGTCCCTGGAGGAACGCATGCCTGACAACACCAATCCCACGAATCACCGGGGCGTGACCGCAGGTCACAAGCTGCGACGCCGTGCGCCACAGCGTCTGGACCGCGGAGGTTGGAAGGTGCCGTCCAATGGCGGTGAGGCGCCCCACCCCACCTACGTGGAGGCGGAGCGCCACCGGGTCATCTGCCGCGAGTGCCCATGGTTCGCAGTTCACCTCGGCGCCACGCCCCGCCAACTGCTCGCCTTGGGGCAATGGCATCGGCGAGCCATGAACGGAGACGCGGCATGACGTTCATAAGGCTCGACTCAAGCCACACCGGGGACGAGCGGTGGGTCGGCGCGGGTGGCGACGCTTTTGCCGTTCACGTCGCGGCCCTCGTCTATTCAGACCAGCAGCTCCAGGACGGGCGGATCTCAAGCGCCATGGCCAAGCGCGTGAGCCTCGCAGTGGAGCCTGCACGGGCGGCGAAGGCTATAGCGCGACTGGTCGAGTTGGGCTTCTGGTCGGTTCACCCAGAAGGGGGCTACCAGATTGAAGGCTACGACGAGCATGCCTTCCCGGCTGACCAGATCAAGCGCACGCGCGCCCGCTGGGCTGCGGACAAGAACCGTCGCCGACAGCATGACCATGGCGACCACTCCCTGTGCAAGGACGCCAAGTTCTGCCCAGCCATTCGCCAAGGTTCCACGGTGGAGTCCGCCGTGGACTCCGCTTCGGACGCTCACGCCTATACCAAACCGAACTCAACTGCTACTCAACCCAACTCGACCGTAGGGAGAGAGTTGGGGAATGGGGAGGGGCACGAGCGCCCCGCTGACGCGGCGCTCGACCCCGATGAGCGTCCGGTGCCAATGCCACCGGAGATCAAGGACTTCATCGCCACGAAGGCGGCAGAGCGTGAGGCGAAGCGCGCTCGCAGGCTCAGTCCGGTACGCGAGGTGTCGCAATGAGTCTCTGTATTTGTGGCGAGCACACCGAGGATCGACCCGCTCTCTGCCCCGCCTGCTCATTGGAGCGACGCCGCCACCTTGTCGATAAGGGGAAGCGCCGGCATGCGCAGAACCGCCGAAGGCTGGGGGATGTCGCATGAGCCACCGGTACAGCATCGATGGTGAGCGCATTGATGAGGAGCCAGCCGACACCTGGGACCCATTCAACGCAACACCTGGGGACGCGCTGCCCCATGCCTACAGGCACTTCCTCGAGCCGCGTACTGAGGAAGGCACGCGGGCTGGTATCGCCGAATGTCGGGCCGCCCTTGCTGCAGCGCGACGGTTGCGCCGCGTAGACCACGCGCCCAACGAAACCCAGTTGCAGGAGTTGCACGGGTTGCAGTTGTCAGAGGGAGCGGCGTGAATCCGCGAGGGGACCTTCAGGCTGCCCTTGACCGCCTTGACGCGGCAGGTACGCGAACACCGTGCCAGGACCGGCAGAACGCCGATCGGTGGACCAGCGACGACTACGCCGATCTCGACTGGGCCGCACTCCAGTGCGTCTCGGCCCGATGCCCCGTCCTTCAGGTGTGCACCGCAGCAGCCGACGCTCGCAAGGAAAAGCACTTCACCTGGGGCGGCACCGTCCGCTCCCCTAAGCCAAAGCGAAAGGTCGCATGACCCTCTCAACCTTTGACCCCAACCACTTCTTCAACCACAGGGCTAGCTGCAACAGCAGCGAACTCGGAACCGAATTGATCCTCAACCGCATGCGCGAACAGTGCATCAAGATCACCTGCCCCGAAGGTTGCGGCTACCGCATCGTCAACGTGGCGAGGCACGTACTCAACCGGCCCCACGCCGGCAGCCCATACAGGTGCCGCGCCCACCACGGAATCGCCGTCGACGCCAAGGGCCGCGGCTGTAGCGAATGCGCCCGCGAGCTCAGACAGGCCAAGCCGAAACCCACCGATGAACGGATCTTCGCATGACCGAATGCACCTGCCCCCGCGACGTCGCACTCGCCTTCAAGTCACACCTCGAAGGCCACGCGATCGAACCCTGCGAGCAGCACCGACCCGCCCACCTTCAACCCGGCGCACCCGACCTGATGCCCCCGCCGGCCCTCAACTCCGACGCCCTCACCACCTCACTCATGACCGCCCTCGGCGCCACCAACTCAGGAGCAGAACTGTGAACTACACCCGACTTATCACCGACCTCAAGCGCTTCGGCGTCAAGACCGACGAGACCGTCACCGAGGCGCTGGCCGTCATCCACGCCGCCCGGGACACCCGCAACGCCCAGCCGATCGAGGACCTGCGCGCCGCCTACTCCAACGGCGACATCACCAGCGCCAACGCCGCTGACCGCATTATCAGCGCCGCCACCCTCGCGGCAGGGTCGGAGCGCGTCCACCTCGCCGCCGCGGCCGTAGAGGATGGAGCCAACACCACCCTGCGTCGATGGCTCGGGGCACGCGAGGAGCAGATCGTCAAAGCCCTGCGCCCGGCCTTTGACGCCGCCGCCGCTGGCGTCCAGCTCGCCGGCCGTCACTTCGCACCGGACGTGACTGCCACCCAGCTCATCGCCGCAGGATCCGCCGCAGTCGCCGCCAACGAAGGACTCGAGGCGGCCCTGTCCACCCTCGCCCGCATCCGTTCCTGCCGCGTCCAGGTCGCCGACTGCGCGGGCCACCCCGAGCAGGACGTGACCTGGTACATCGAAGGCGCCCACGACCTCGAGCACCTCGACGTCGCACGCCGTGCCTACACCGGCGCAGGGGACGCGTTCCACGCCCTCGCGCACGCCGGCTTCACCCTGCGGCTCAACACCGTCCAGGAGGCCGTCAAGGTGTCCCACGGTGCACGCGGCGTCAGCGACGCCCGCGAGGCGCAGGAACGGCAGACCCGGATCGCCGAAGCCCGAGAGCGCAACGCCTTCTGGCTGAACCCGACCAGCGCCTGACAACACCCGCCAAGCCGGAGGCGGGCACGCAGCCCCGTGCCCGCCTCCCCCCAAACAGCAGAGGAACTCATGACGACCTACACCCTGAGCGCCGGCCAGACCGGCGTGCAGCAGAACGCCTTCGGTGCCGGAGACCGGCACCCTGACCGGCCCTTCGACACCACCGACACCATCACCTTCCCCACCGACGTGCACGCCATCCGGGTCCGCAACGACTCCGGCAAGGGCTACCTGTTCGTCACCGTCAACGGCAACACACCACAACCCGACGAAGCCGACCAGCCCGCCACCCTCGAGACCTACACCGTGGGCGCAGAGCAGTTCGCCGACCTCGTCCTCTACCCCAAGCCCACGGGCAACGGCACCACAGTGAAGGTGCGCCGCTGCCAACCCCGCTTCACCCGAGGCGACTCACCGCCCGTCACGGGAACCCAGTACGGCAACGTCCGACTCCCCGACGCCAACCTCCGATACGGGCTACCCACCAACTACAGCGTCGAAGCCGAGCTCAGCGAAGGCGACCAGTGGCCCGCGCCACCCGTGCCGCTCAGTGCCCGCTAAGCGGCACGACATCAGATACCACGCACCGCTGGGAGCCTCAATCGATACAACCGCGATGCGCCGCTATCGAAGCGAACACACCGTGGTGGTCTTCGGACTAACGATGTACGTGCCGATGCCATTGTCGAGGACGCTCACGTCGGTCAGCACCTTCACCGACTGGCCCAAACTGCTGCACGGAAAGTTCAGGTCGTACGCCGGTTGGGCGTCTCGACCGTCCTTGCCGTTCGTCCCGTCAACGCCTGCAGGCCCCCTGGCCCCCGCCGCTCCTGGCGGGCCTGCTGGTCCCCGTGCCCCCATTGGCCCAGTTGGGCCAGCGGGGCCTTGGACCGGCTGGTCATTCACCACAGACTTCGCCACGACGAAGCCGCCTGCCGCGCCCCCCACTAGCCCTGACACCGCGCAAGCGGCGGCTATCAGCAGGCCCGATCTAGTTAACCCCATACCGAAAATGATGACGCAAACCAAATGAGCCCCGATGCGTTTTGACGATTCCGAATTAGCGAGCGCCGGTCGGCTCGAGAGGACGGAACTCTCGTCGTTCATGTGTGGAGGAACGCGAAGGCGCACCCGGGGGGTGTCCCGCGGCCGACCTACCGCCCGAACCGCTGGAGAGAGCGCTCGCTGGTTTGCGTACCAATCAACCTCAACGCTGAGCACGAAAGGGTCTGACGATGGCAGCACCTAAGAACGCCTCTAAGCCACACTCCAGGGCGCACCGCCGCCCGGTGTCCTCCGGCCCACGGTCGGCGCTGATCGAGCTTCCAGCGGCAGGGTGCACCCTGCCCGTGCCCGACCCGCCCAAGGGGAGGAAGTGGACGGCAGCCGAGGTCGAGCGGTGGCGCGAGCTGTGGGAGTCACCCCAGGCGACACAGTGGGACGACACCGCCCGCGGGACCGTCGCAGTGTTGGTCACTTACGAGCAGGCCGTGTTCTCTGACCGGGCCTCGGCTTGGCAGGCGCAGGAGGCCAGATATGCCGCCGAGGCGCTGGGCCTCACTCCGCGAGCCCTTGCCGCGCTGGGCTGGAGGATCGTCGATGAGTGACCGACGCAAAGCCAGAGGTGCCACCCCTGTCCGCGCAGGTTCCGGCGTGCCGTCCGAGCTCATGGACGTCTCCCATCCCGTCTGGCACGACGAGGCCGCGCTGGCAGAGCGGTTCCCCGACCTCGTGGACGGCCAGATCATCAGCCGCCTGCGGATGGGCGGCCGCGTGTACCAACAGGTGGTGAGCAGGTGGTGCCTCGCCAACGGCTACGAGTCACAGACCTACGCAGGCAGACCGGACTGGCGAAGGTTCCGGGCCGCATGTGCCGGCCAGGACGCCCACACTTAGCGGGCTGGCGAAAAGGACTGGGCTCTTGCCATGAGGCGACCGCGGGTGGACCCTGAGGACGGGTGGGAGAGCGGTGCTCGCGTCGAGGGGGACGTGAGCATTTCTCTGTGCGCCGTCACGACAGGCGCCGGGCGGGCGGCCGGGCGAGGGGAACACGGCGGCTACACATCCACGACGCCTGTCGCAAGCTATCCCGAAGGACTCGCACGGCCGAGCCTAGGGGCATCCCGCGCGCCTAGCGCGGGACCATCGTCCCCACCATGGCACCCCGCCTAGCCTCCCCCGCTACCCGTGCCCCAGAGGTTCCCACCGACGTTGGGTGGCTTGCCGTCCCCATGTTTGTGGTCGTCGTACCAGGTGTCGCGGTCCTCGTCTCTGACTAGCACGCGCAGCCGCCGTAGCTTGAGTCGCGTCCACCGAAGGGCTTGCTTCACGTTCCGCACGAGCCTCATCTCCTAAGCAGAGTGTCCGGCCCCGGACTACCGACGCACAAGGACAAAGATCGCTATCCCCGGCGTGACTTGCGGGGGGCGTCCTGACGTCGAGAGCCTGCGGACGCGTGGTGCGTTCGATACGGTCGCCACCGTGTCAGACAGGCAGGTTGAACGCTGGGAGCAGCGCAGCAGCGGACCGCTCCTCCTGGCCGCTGTGCTCTTCCTGGCGGCCTATGCGTGGCCAATCCTCCAGCCCGACCTCTCACCTACAGCCGCGCGCACTTGCACCGCTGCCTCGTGGGTCGTGTGGGGCATCTTCGGCATTGACCTCCTGGCCCGGCTGAGCCTTGCCGAGCGACGCTGGCACTTCCTGCGCCGCAATTGGCTCGACGTGTTGACGCTCGCCGTGCCCATGCTCCGGCCCCTTCGCGCGCTGCGTGCCGTCGTGGCACTGAACATCCTTAGTCGTCGAGGGCAAGCCTTCGTGCGCGGAAAGGTGGTCGCATACGTGGCCGCAGCTGTGGCGGTGGTGGGCTTCGTGGCGGCGCTTGCTGTCCTCGATGCCGAGCGAGCCAACCCCGATCACAACATCGAGTCATTCGGCGACGCGTTGTGGTGGGCGGCCACCACCATCACCACCGTGGGCTATGGCGACCAGTTCCCCACCACTACGCAAGGCAGGTTGGTCGGCGTCGGTCTCATGCTCACCGGGATCGCCTTGCTCGGCGTCATCACCGCCGCGCTGGCGTCATGGTTCGTGGAGAAGGTCGCAGAGGTGCAAGCCGCTGAGGCACGTACCGAGGTCGAAGTGTTGGACCTGAGTGTGGAGGTGCGAGCCCTGCGGCAGGAAATTTCGGCTCTACGCGGTGACACGGAGAATCAACGGGGGTCGCTCGCTCCGGGTGCTGGGCTCGAGCGGGGCTCCGTGGATCGACTCGCGGAGGGTCAATCATCGGAGGACTAGGTGCGGCGTCCTGCCCAGCTGTACATAGTTCCGGAGTAGATCCGGCGGTTCGCCAGTGGACCCGACTTGGCGAAGCATGTGACGGCGGCCTCGAGACGTGCTGCAAGCGCCTAGGGACGAATGGGCGGTCTTGTCAGTCAGCCCTAGTACTCACTGCCGGCGACTGCTGCCAGGGGGTCAAGTCCGGCACCGATGTGCCTCACGAGTGCCATAGCCACCACCGACCCCATCAGCGCCTGCAAGGCCTCTGGCGGCCAGCGGCTGATGTCCTAGCAACTTTGGTGGACGTGGCGACGGGGGTTCGGTCGTAGCGTCAGCCTGGCGCCCTTGGCTCTAGTAACGGCTGCGAGCGCAGGGGCAGCAGACTGCCCCGCCGTTTGGGCGACGCCGACTTTGCACGTTGAGGTCAACGAGGTCGGCTTGAGATCTGGTGGCGTTGCTAACCCTCGTTTCACGTGCTTCACCTATCTTCAGGAGTTCAGTCATGGCCTACGACGTTCCTTCGGGTTACCACCAGCAGGCGGACGCAGACCGCATCAAGGAGGCACAGGAATTCCAGAAGCAGCAAACGGAAATGGCTAAGCAGGCCAAGGAGGCGGCTGAAATCGCCACGAGGCAGGAGAATGCTCGGCGCGACCAGGCAGCGGCCCAGGCGGCACGTGATGCGGGTACTAGCCAGCGCCGATAGCCCTCAAGCCACAGGAACAGCCTCGGTGTCAGCGCCGGGGCTGTTCTCGATCTGTCTTACTTGCGCCAATTGGACGTGGCAGCGGCACACGGGCCATGAGTTTCCTGGGCGAGCATCGACAGGATCTAGCCCAAGCCAACCACCTAAGTGGGGAGAACCAAGATGGCAGTTTGGAATGAAGTCCGCGGTGCGGTGGAACAGACGTGGGGTGGAGAGCGGCTCAATGACTCGATCACACGCTTCGAGGTCGGGCTAAGCAACGGCGAATCATGTTCCATGATCCTGAGAAAGGAAATCATTCCACCCGATCTAGAGTTTATTCTCATCGAGGCGCCGATCGGATACGTCGGTCGCGTCGACTTAGGGGAGGCATTGAGGGCTGCTGGCCAGCTGACGGTGGGGGGGCTCGGTTACATGCCTGCCTATGACGGGGAGCTCTTGACATTGGGTCTCCGGTCACCACTTCGGGTCATTGATATGGTGGAGGTAAAGACCCTTCTACTGCACGCAAACCTGCTCGGGATGGCCGCGGCAACCCTGCAACGACAGTTGGGGGGCGGTCATCCCGATTGATCCAGCAGGCACTCCAGCTGACGGCACTTAGTCCCTTACATCCAACCTGGCGGTTAAGTTCGGGTGCGGGTTGTCACTAGCCACGTCGGTTTGTCGGCCCTCGGCCATATTGTCAGTGGCATGTGGCAGTACCTCCTGCACGATTGGGACCCAGACAGCGGTGTCTCCATGCAGGCGTGGGCTCAAGACCTCGCGGACAAGGGCTGGGTCGCGTGGGCCGGTCCTGGGTGCTGGACCACCCATGAGGGCCGCAGCCTCTGGCGCGTGTCTCTGCGCCGGGAGCCGGAACTCCTCAGGGCCGAACTGCGCGCCAAGGGTATGGCCCGCGAAGGCTGGTAGCAGAGTGCGGCATTGTCCCGAGTTGCCATACCCCGGAGCAGTGTCGCGAGGCGATCTAGGGTTACTGAGCAGTCCTCAAGGTGTGGGCGTGCTCTGTTCTCTGCCCGCAGTTTGCCCGCAGTAGGGCAGACAGGGACCGTTAGCTACCGTCACCCCGAATAAGCATTTCCGCAGGTCAACGGGTTCTACCGTTACTGCTAGTCAATGTCCGGTCGTGCGTGACAGGTTCCGCTTCAACGTCTGACCGTGGTCACCGCTCGGGCGGGCACCCGGACAGCCGGGCCCGGTGCGCGAGTTCTCACCGCCGGGGCGCCCGCGGCAGGCCTGAGAGCACGATCGCCCGCGCCCGCTCGATACCCGCCGCACGCGCGTCCGTGGCGCGAGCAGCAGCTGAGCCGGCGTCCTCGAACGGCACGTCGTCGAACGAGCAGCGCGTCCCCTGGACCGGCAGCACCCGGCTCACGAGGTACCGACCGACCACTGTCGTGGCACACGTGCTGTAGCCGAGCGAGGTGTGGCCCCAGCCCGCGACCGTGAGCAGGCGCGAACCGGCAAGGAGCCTCGTCACCGTCTGGGCCCCGGCGTACGGGGTGGCAGGGTCGTAGGTGTTGCCGACCACGAGCACCGGAGCCGACGTCTTCGCCGTCCACGGGCCGGTGTAGCGGTCGTCGGCCCGGCCGGGCCAGGTGGCGCACCCTGCCGACGCCCAGGTCCAGGCCCTGCCGAAGTACGGGGCAAGCGCGTCGCGTGCGATGCCTGCGTCCCACCAGGCCTCGCGAGAGGTGGGGTTCACGGAGTCCGAACAGGCCACCCCCTCGAAACCCTCGAAGGTCTGCGGCATCGGCTCCCGCTTGGCGAACGCGGAGGCCGCCGCGGCAGCTGGCGACGACGGCGAGGTCGCGGCGACCGGCGCCACGCCGACGGCCGCGGCCACCAGGCTCACGCCCGAGGCGAGGTCGCCCCATCCGTACGGTGAGTAGAAGGTTCCGAGGCTGGCTCCCACCACGTCCTGGTAGGAGACCGGCTCCGGGCCGTCGCCGAAGTCGACCTCGACCGGGCCCTTCCGCCGCAGCGCTGCAAGCGTGGCGTCGTACACCGTGCGCGGGTCTCCCTGGGCGGCGAGGGCACAGACGTCGGGGCCGGCCCGTCCGCACAGGGAGAAGAACTGGCCCAGGGACGCGCTCGCACCGAGGTCGCTGCCGAGTCGCGACGAGAACGGGAGTCGACGGTCGGCTGCGCTGCGACCGGTCGTCCAGGCGACGGGGTCGAGCACGCCGTCGACGACCAGGGCCCGTACGTTGCCGGGGAACAGGTTCGCGTAGACGCTGCCCAGCTGTGTCCCGTAGGAGTAGCCGGCGTAGGTCAGGCCACGGTCGCCGACGGCACGGCGCAGGAGGTCGAGGTCACGGGCGACGTCGGCGGTCGACATGTGGTCCAGGACCGGGCCGCCGTTGCGCTCGCAGAGCGAGGTGTAGGTCGTGTAGGCGGCATCGACGGTGCGGTACTCGGACCGGGTGAGGGGGAAGGCCGGGACACCACCGAAGACGTTGTCGAGCTGTTGGAAGGAACGGAAGCAGACCAGCGGGTTGCTGCGGGCGACGCCACGGGGGTCGAAGCCCACGACGTCGAACCGGTCCAGCACGTCCTGGGGGAAGAGGGCCCACGCGAAGGAGGCGAAGTCCACGCCCGAGCCGCCCGGGCCGCCGGGGTTGATGAACAGGGTCCCGATCCGCCGCGTCGGCTGACTGGCCTCGAGCCTCTTGAGCGCGATCCGCAGCGTCTGGCCCTGCGTCCGGTCGTAGTCGAGCGGGACCGTGGCCCACGCACAGGAGAACGTCGCTCCGGGTGGCCCCTCCGAACCCCCGAAGTCGTCACCGCACGGGCCCCAGTCGAGCACCGGGACGGCGGCGTTGCCCGTACCCCCGCGGTCAGATGGGAAGGCGGCAGGGGCAGCAGAGCCGCTGGTGGCCGACATCCCGAGTGAGACGGCTCCGGCCAGGACGATGGCAACGATGCGTGAGCGTCTGGACATGACGTCCTCTTCCACCCCGGTGCCGCTCGCCCCCGACGACGGACGGCGTCTGTCCACGGTAGGGGCCCTGCGGCGCCTCGCACAAGGTCCCGATACACCGTTGGCGTCCCGGTGCCTGCCAACGGGCCGGCCCGTGGTCAGTGGGAGACGACCCACCTGCCCGACATTGGGTCCATACGGGCCAATCCGAGTTCCGCGAACCCGTCGAGCCATCCCTGCATGGGGAACCATCCCCAGATGTCGCGGAACACGTTGGCGTTGTTGATGATCGAGTGCAGGTGCTGCGTCGGCGGCGAGCTCGTGCGGTGGTGCTGGTGGTATGCCGCTGCGCCCCCTGTCCACACGAGGCTCCCGCCCGCGGCGGCGAGCCGCTGACCGAAGTCGGTGTCCTCGGCGCCATACCCCGTGTAGTCCTCGCTGAACCCGCCGAGACGCCGCCAGTGGTCCGCGGTCACGCCGAAGGAGAGCGACCAGAACAGCCGGACGTCGCCGTCCTCGGCCACCTCCCGGGGGGCCAGCCGGGGACGGGCCGGGTGGGGGTCGGCGAGGTCGCAGAGCCCCGGACGCCGGTAGTCGGCAGGATGGTCAGCCGGTGGCAGGTAGGCCACCTCGCCGCACACCACCACCGGGAACGGGCGTGCGGACACGCCCTGCAGGACCTCGTCGTAGCGGGCGACGGTCCCCTCGGCTGGGATGCAGTCGACGTCGAGGAAGACCAGGTGGTCGGCTCCCGCCTCGAGCGCGACGGCCGCCCCGACGTTGCGCGCGGAGGCGAGCGGCAGGTCGGCCCCCATGGCGTCCATGAAGGACGTGTGCACCCCGGGCAGGACCTCCCGGGCCACGGTGACCACCTCGGGGTCGCCCATCGACACGACGACGTGCAGGTCCGCGGGGCGGGACTGCCTGCGCAGGCCCCACGCCTGCCCGCGCAGGTGCTCGTGGCGACCCCGGGCGATGGTGACGACGGCTGTCCGGTGGGTGCTCACGACCCTGCGCCCGGGACGAGGTCGCCGGCCAGCCGGTCCAGGTGGGCCGCCGCCCGGGCGGCGCCGTCGCCCGTCGACCAGCGGGACCACCGCTGCCCGCCGCGTGCCAGGGCGCGGTCGAGCAGCTCGGGCCACTCGCGGGGAGACGGCCACGACGCGCACCCCACGGCGATGCGCCAGTCGTCCACCCTGCGTGCCGTCGCCACCTGCTCGTCGTGGGGCCGGGGCTGGGCGACGACGACCGCGGGCCGGCGGGCCGCGGCGACCTCGGCCACGGCGTTCTGGCCGCCGTGGGTGACGACGACGTCCGCGGCCTGCAGGTCGGCCCACAGGTCCCCGGACGCGCCCCGGCCGGGCGACCGCTCCACCCACGTCCAGTCCGGGGTGGCCGCTCGGGCCTGCTCCACCTGGGCGGCCGTCGTGGAGTGGCCACCGGCACCCCAGAGGACCAGGACCGTGCGACCCGGGCGGGCTGCGGGGACCGGGTCCGGGAGGCTTCGGTGGTCGAACCGCGAGATGGCGCCGACGAACCACGCCTTGGCGAACCAGCGGTCCGGCCAGTGCAGGTCGTGCGCACCCCGCGGCCACGGCGCCAGGAGGGCGTCGGCCGTGTCGTAGGCCAGGCGGTGGGGGTGGTCGTCGCGCCGACCGGGCATCGCCACGACGACGGTGGGCACCCCGCAGAGCCGGGCGAGGAGCGTCACCTCGACGGAGACGTCCACGACCAGGGCGCTGGGGCGCTCCTCGGCCGCCCACCGGGCGATCTGGGCCGACCGGCGGGCCAGCCCCTCGTGGTGCGTCGGGGCCCAGTGCAGCACCCCGTGGGCGGTCGGGTCGCGGTCCGCCAGGGCGCCGGGGTGCGGGTCGTCGTCGCGCGCCAGGGTCGTCCAGCCGCCCTCCCACCCAGGCGGTGGCGCGGCGGAGCTCAGGCCCCAGACAGGTTGATCGAGGGCGGCCGCGATGCTGCGCATCCGTGTGAGGTGACCCGCCCCCTGGTGGTGGGCGTAGTACCCGATCACGCGGCCACCTCGGGAGCCAGGAGCAGGTCGCCGTAGGCCGCGACGTAGGCGTCGACCATGGCGTCGAGCGAGCAGTGGGCCACCGCGTGGGCGCGGGCCCGCGCACGGTCCATGGCACAGACCTCGTCCACCGCCGCCGCGGCCGCCGCCACGTCGCCGGGCTCGACGAGCGTGCCGCAGTCGGCAGGGACGAACTCGGGGAGGCCCCCACGCCGGTACCCCACGACCGGTGTCCCGCAGGCCATCGACTCGGCGGCGACGAGGCCGTAGGGCTCGTCCCAGTCGGGGGTGACGACCAGGGCGGCGCTGCGCCCCACGAGGTCACGCAGAGCCGCGACCTCGAGGTGGCCGACGTACTGCGCGTGGTCGCCGAGGAGCGGCTCGAGCCGGTCGCGGAAGTAGGCGACGTCGCCGACCGGGCCGGCCAGGCGGATGCGCCGTCCGCTGGCGGCGGCGATGCGCACGGCCTCGTGAGGGGCCTTCTCGGGGACCACCCGCCCCATCCACACGAGCTCCTCGCCGCCGGGGCCCGGGGTCCACCTGGCGGTGTCGACCCCGTTGTGCACGACGGCGGCTCGGGTCACGTGGCCCCACTGGCGGGCGGTGTGCTCGCTCACGGCCACGAAGCGGCTGCGGCTCTGGTCCATGAGCGCGATCGCGGGCTCCAGCCACGGGGTCGGTGGCGTGTGCAGCGTCGTCAACATCGGGGCCGGGCAGGACTGGGCGAGGGCCACGGGCAGGTAGTGGAGGCTGTTGTTGTGGATCACGTCCACGTCGCCCCGTCGCTGCAGCTCGAGCATCACCTGCAGGTAGGCGTGGTGCTCAGCCAGCCACGTCTCCGGCGGCATGGTGACGTCACCGCGCGCGTCCTCGCTGAGCACCAGGGGGTCGACCGTGATCTCCCGGGCGTCGAGCGCCGGGTCGCTGCCGGCTCCGGCGAACAGGGTCACCTCGATGCCTCGAGCGCGCAGGCCGCGCACGAGGGCCCAGGTCAGGGACTCGAGTCCGCCGGCGAAGGGCTGGCGCAACGGGTGCTTGGCGGCCCCGAGGATCACGACGTGCACGCGAGCCTCCGCTCGAGCGCCGTGGCGTAGACGTGCTCGTGCGCCGCGGCCAGCTCGTGGCGCTCGGCGGCTCGCGCCGGCCAGGTGGCCCTGGGCGCCGTCAGGCCTGCCTGGTGGCGACGGTGCGCCACCCGGACGGCCGCGGTGAGGGTCGCCGCGCGCTCGGCACCGTCTGCCGAGTAGGACAGGACGGGTCGCTGCTCGGCGTAGAACCCGCAGTCGGGGGCGACCACCCACGTCCCGAGGTCGTGACAGGCCTCGAGCCAGCCGGAGTGGGTGCCGAAGCGGTAGGGGAGCACGGACACGTCGAGTCCCTGGAGGTAGGCCCAGAGCTCGTCGTCGGTGAAGTAGTCGTGGACGTGCAGGTCGACCTGCCCGCGGCGAGCCAGGTCGTGGACGTGCGCGGCGAAGCCGGGGTCGTGGTGGCGCATCCCGGGTGTCATGACGTCGGTGTGCACGTCGACGCGCAGGACGGCGTCCGGCACACCGGTCAGGGCAGTGACCACGGCGTCGAGGTCCGCGACGGGGTCCATGTTGGCGCGCAGGCTCTTGGCGTGCAGGCCCACCACGAACGCCGATCCCGTGGGTCGCGGGCGCTCGACCCAGGCCTGTGGCACCACGTGGGGGTGGGGCAGGACGGTGGCTGTGCGACCCCAGCGCGCGGCGATCGTGTCGGCCGCGCCTCGGGTGAGCGTGATGAGGTGGTCGGCTGCGTCGACGAGCACCGCGAGCTGGGCGTCGTGGGCGTCGGCCGTGGTGTGGTGCGGGTTGCGCAGGTCGTGGACAGTCAGCACCAGCGGCTTGTCGTGCTCGCGCAGGGCCGTGACGACGTCGCGCAGGTCCTGCGGGGAGAGCGCGTCGAAGCCGAAGTGCACATGCATGACGTCGAACTCGGCGGCGTGGGCACGAACCCACTCGGCGGTGAGCATGCGCGGGGGCCACCACGGAGAGTCGGGGGAGTCACCCGCCGGCGGGTCGGCGAGCCGGCTGACCGCAGCGGGGCCAGGGCCGGCCCCGGGGACGGGGGACAGGTGCCGGACGTAGACGTGACCGGACGGGATGGAAGCCACAACGATGCTCAAGACATCCTCCAGGGGAAGGCGTCGAGCGTGCGCCAGCACAGCCCGACAGGGCAGCTGGCGCATGTTTTGACCGGCTCGTGGTTACTGACCTCAACGTAACCCGGACCACCGAAGACGGCGACCCCCGCGACGGCGACCCTCGCGACGGCGACCCTCGCGACGGCGACCCTCGCGACGGGGCCCTGACGACGAGGTCGCGACGACAGGCCCCGGCGCCAGGTCCTCGCGGTGACCCGATTCCGGTGGTCGAGCCGCGGGGGCCGTGAGAGGGTCGCCGGATGCTCACCGACGTCTGGCCCCTCTTCGGACTCACGATCCGCACCCCTCGGCTCGAGCTGCGGCTCCCGCGCGAGGAGGAGCTCGTCGAGCTGGCGCAGCTCGCCGGGACGGGGGTGCACGAGCCCGGTGAGCGCCCGTTCCTCACCCCGTGGACCGAGGGCAGCGCCGAGGAACGATCGCGATCGGTGCTCCAAGGGCACTGGGACCGGCTCGGTGCGTGGGAGGTGGACGACTGGCGCCTGGGCCTGGGCGTCTTCGAGGGGGACCGACCCGTGGGCGTGGTCACGGTGCGCGCCACGGACTTCCCGGTCGTGCGAGAGGTGGCCACGACCTCGTGGCTGGGCCTGGCGCACCACCGACGAGGACTGGGTACGCAGGCCCGTGAGGCCGCGCTCAGCCTCGCCTTCGACCACCTCGGCGCCGAGGCCGCGCTCACCGAGGTCTTCCAGGACAACGCCGCGTCCCAGGGGGTGTCCCGCAAGCTGGGCTACGAGCACGACGGGATCTCGCGTGACGCCCGCGGAGACGAGGTCCTGGTGTCCGACCGGCTGCGGCTGACCCGCAGCGGGTGGCAGTCGCGGCCCCGGCCCGAGGTCACGGTCGACGGCCTCGCGCAGTGCCGGTCGTTCTTCGGCGGCTGACCCCATCCGGTGCCTTCACCGACGAATGGCCGGGCAGGGCCCTCAGGCGGTGAGGAGTGCGGACAGGGCGGCGAGCGCCTCGGGTCGGACCCAGTAGTAGACGAAGGTGCCGCGGCGCTCGCAGTCGACGAGACCGGCCTGGCGCAAGGTCTTGAGGTGGTGGGAGATCGTGCCCGAGGAGAGGTCGAAGGCGGGCGTGATCTCGCAGACGCACAGCTCCGGCTGCGCGGCGATCATCGAGGCCATCTGCAGCCGGACCGGGTCGCCCAGCGCCTTGAACATCGGCGCCAGCCGCTCCGCGTCCTCGGCGGTGACGGGTGAGGTCGCGAGGCCGCAGCAGCTGGCCTGGCGGACCTTCGGCTCTGACTCGAGGACGGGCATGCGGCTATCTTGACAGATGTCAAACCAGCGCACCATGCTGGACGTGCTGATTCGACAGTTCTCAAATCAAGGAGTGGCCATGGCCGGCGTGCAGATGAGTGACGAACAGGTCCGTGAGGCGGTGCGCGAGCGGTATGCCGCCGCGGCCACGAGCCTGCTGAACGAACCGACCGGCGACACGTCGGCCCCGGAGAGCTCGGCACAGGAGGCGCAGAACGGGTGCTGCGGCGGTGGCGGCTGCTGCGGAGGCACCAGCGCCCTGGCGGTCGACCCGATCAGCAGTGGCCTGTACGACGCGGACTCCGTGCCGTCGGGCACGGCCCTCGCTGCGTCCCTGGGCTGCGGCAACCCGACCGCGCTGGCAGAGCTCCGTCCCGGCCAGGACGTCCTCGACCTCGGGTCGGGTGGCGGCCTGGACGTGCTGCTCTCGGCGCGACGGGTCGCCCCGGGCGGCACCGCGTACGGCCTGGACATGACCGACGAGATGCTGGAGCTGGCCAGGCGCAACCAGGCCGAGGCGGGGATCGACAACGCCACGTTCCTGCAGGGGGCCATCGAGGACGTGCCGCTCCCGGACGCCTCCGTCGACGTGGTCATCTCCAACTGCGTCATCAACCTCTCCACCGACAAGGACGCCGTCCTGCGCGAGGCGTTCCGGGTGCTCCGGCCGGGTGGGCGCTTCGCCGTCTCCGACATCGTGCTGCTGCGCCCGATCGCGGCCGAGCTGCAGGGCGTCGTCCGGCTCTGGACGGGCTGCATCTCCGGGGCCCTGCGCAGCGAGGAGTTCGTCGACAAGCTCACGGCAGCCGGGTTCGAGGACGCCGAGGTCGAGGTGACGCGCGGCTACACGCGCGACGACCTGACAGGCATGGCGGAGGTCACCGACGCAATCGAGCTGCCCGAGGGCATGGGTCGTTCAGAGCTCGTCGACGCGCTGGACGGCGCCTTCGCGAGCGCGTTCGTCCGGGCGCGCAAGCCGTGACGTCGCCCACCACCGGGGTGCGGTCGCCCGCGGTAGCCGCCCGGCTCTCGACGCTAGACCGCTTCCTGCCGGTCTGGATCCTGGCGGCCATGGCGCTCGGGCTCCTCCTGGGGCGGCTCGTCCCCGGCCTGTCCGACGTGCTGTCCGCGGTGCAGGTCGACGGGGTCTCGCTGCCGATTGCCGTCGGCCTGCTCGTGATGATGTACCCCGTGCTGGCCAAGGTGCGCTACGACCGGCTCGACACGGTGACGGGGGACCACCGCCTGCTCGTCTCGAGCGTCGTGCTCAACTGGCTGGTCGGGCCGGCGCTGATGTTCGCCCTGGCGTGGCTGTTGCTCCCCGACCTCCCGGAGTACCGCACGGGGCTCATCATCGTCGGGCTGGCGCGGTGCATCGCCATGGTCGTCATCTGGAACGACCTGGCCTGCGGCGACCGCGAGGCGGCGGCCGTCCTCGTCGCGCTCAACTCCCTGTTCCAGGTCGTGGCGTTCGCGGTCCTCGGGTGGTTCTACCTGTCGGTGCTGCCCGGGTGGCTCGGCCTCGACCGGTCGAGCCTCGACGTCTCGGCGTGGAAGATCGCCGGCAGCGTCCTCGTCTTCCTCGGTCTCCCGCTGCTCGCCGGCTACCTCAGCCGGCGCCTCGGCGAGCGCAGCGTCGGCCGCGACCGCTACGAGCGTTCCTTCCTGCCCAGGATCGGTCCGTGGGCGTTGTACGGGCTGCTGTTCACGATCGTGGTCCTGTTCGCCCTCCAGGGCGAGCAGGTCACCAGCCACCCTCTGGACGTCGCGCGGATCGCGCTGCCCCTGCTGGCGTACTTCGCCCTGATGTGGGGCGGCGGCTACCTGCTGGGCCGGGCCCTGGGGCTGGGCTACGAGCGGACCACGACCCTGGCCTTCACCGCCGCCGGCAACAACTTCGAGCTGGCCATCGCCGTTGCCATCGCCACCTTCGGGGTCGCCTCCGGCCAGGCCCTGGCGGGCGTGGTCGGCCCCCTGATCGAGGTGCCCGTCCTCGTGGCCCTCGTCTACGTCAGCCTCGCCCTGAGGAACCGGTTCCCGCACCCCACGCCCGAGGAGGCCCCCCGTGCCTGACCCCCGCCCTTCCGTGCTCTACGTGTGCGTCCACAACGCCGGGCGCTCCCAGATGGCTGCGGCCTACACGACCCACCTCTCCGCAGGACGGGTGGAGGTGCGGTCCGCGGGCTCGGCGCCGGCGGACAGCGTCAACCCCGCGGTCCGGGACGCCATGCTCGAGGAGGGCATCGACCTCAGCGCGGAGACGCCCAAGCTGCTGACCCCCGAAGCGGTGCAGGCGTCCGACGTCGTCATCACCATGGGGTGCGGCGACGCGTGCCCGTTCTACCCGGGGAAGCGCTACCTCGACTGGCAGCTCGACGACCCGGCCGGGCAGGGCGTCGACGCGGTGCGCCCGATCCGCGACGAGATCAAGCGCCGGGTCAGCGCGCTGCTCGAGGATCTGGGCATCCCCGTCACCGGCGTGTGAGGTTCCGGGTGGAGGAACCCTGCTTGCCGACCGCTGACGCGCACGCCAAGGTGTGTGCGTGACCTCCGACGTCGAGACCAGCCCCCACAGCACGCCGGTCTTCTTCGTCGCGGGCGGCACCGGCATCTCGGCCGAGACGCTGGGCAACCTCATGCTCCAGCAGTTCCCCTCGGTGACGTTCCAGCGGCGCAAGTTCCCGTTCGTCACGACCATCGAGCGGGCCCGCGAGGTGCGGGGGATCTTCGACGAGGCCTGCACGGGCTCGGTGACACCTCTGGTCTTCTCGTCGGTCTCCGACGACGAGGTCCGCAAGGAGCTGCAGGAGACGCGGTGCGCGTTCATCGACCTCTTCGGCACCCACCTCGACACCATCGAGCGGGTGCTGCGCGTCAACGCCACCCACGGCGGCGCCCCGCTCCACGGCCTGGGGGACACCCGCCGCTACGACGCGCGGATGAAGGCGATCGAGTACGCGATGGAGCACGACGACGGCGCCAGCCTCCGGCACCTCGAGTCCGCCGACCTCATCCTCGTGGCGCCGTCGCGGTGCGGGAAGACCCCGACCTCCATGTACCTCGCGCTGCAGCACGGCCTCAAGGTCGCCAACTACCCGCTGGTCGAGGAGGACTTCGACGTCGGCGGCCTGCCCCGGCCGATCCGGGGCCTGGTCGACCGGTGCTTCGGCCTGCTGTCGACGCCTGCACGCCTCAGCCAGGTCCGCGGCGAGCGCCGCCCGGGCTCGGTGTACGCCAGCATGGGTCAGTGCAGCTACGAGCTGCGCCGGGCCGAGGCGCTCTACCGGGCACACCGCATACCCTCCATCAACTCGGCCTCCATGTCGGTGGAGGAGATGGCGGCCGTCATCATGCAGAGCACCAACCTCAACGGGCTCCTCTGACGGGGTCCCCGGGAACCTGCTCTAACCTCTGACGCACCGCGGCAACGGCGCCGCACGTCGAAAGGAACGCCCGTGACCGGCAGCACCCCCAACGTCGCCTGGTTCGCCGACCTCGGTCTCACCGACGTCGACGCGGTCGGAGGCAAGAACGCGTCGCTCGGCGAGATGGTCCAACACCTCTCGGCCGCCGGCGTCCGGGTGCCCGACGGGTTCGCGACCACGGCCGACGCCTACCGGCGCTTCCTCGAGCACGAGGGCCTGGCCGACCGCATCAACGGGATGCTGTCCTCCCTCGACGTCGAGGACACCCGCGCCCTCGCGGACGTCGGCGGGCAGCTGCGTGAGGCGGTGGAGCGCCAGCCCTTCCCCCCGGACCTCGAGGCGGACATCCGTACCGCGTACGAGCGGCTCGTGGGGGAGCACGGCGACGAGGTGAGCTTCGCGGTCCGCTCGAGCGCGACGGCGGAGGACCTGCCCGACGCCTCGTTCGCGGGACAGCAGGAGACCTTCCTCAACGTCCGCGGCATCGACAGCGTGCTGCTCGCGATCAAGCGGGTCTTCGCCTCGCTCTACAACGACCGCGCCATCGCCTACCGCGTGCACAGCGACTTCGACCACTCGGTGGTCGCGCTCTCGGCCGGCGTGCAGCGGATGGTGCGTTCGGACATCGGTGCCTCGGGCGTCATGTTCACCATCGACACCGAGTCCGGGTTCCCCGACGCGGTGTTCATCACCAGCAGCTACGGCCTGGGCGAGGCAGTGGTCCAGGGCGCGGTCAACCCGGACGAGTTCTACGTCTACAAGCCCGCCCTGCGCGCCGGCCGCCCGGCCGTCCTCAAGCGCGGCGTCGGCGACAAGGCCACCAAGATGGTCTACACCGACGACGCCGAGGTGGGACGCACCACCGAGTTCGTCGACGTCGACCCGGCCGAACGGGTGCGGCTCAGCCTCACCGACAACGAGGTCACCGAGCTGGCACGGCACGCGCTGGCCATCGAGGAGCACTACGGCCGCCCGATGGACATCGAGTGGGGACGCGACGGCCTCGACGGCGAGCTCTACATCCTCCAGGCGCGCCCCGAGACGGTGAAGTCCCGCCAGGGGAGCACCAGCCAGCAGCGCTTCACCCTCGACGAGCGCGGACCGGTGCTCGTCGAGGGCCGGGCGATCGGCCAGAAGATCGGCGCGGGTCCGGTGCGGATCCTCGCCTCCGCCGAGCAGATGCACGACTTCGAGCCCGGCAACGTGCTGGTCGCCGACATGACCGACCCCGACTGGGAGCCGATCATGAAGCGGGCCAGCGCGATCGTGACCAACCGTGGTGGCCGCACCTGCCACGCCGCGATCATCGCCCGCGAGCTCGGCATCCCCGCCGTGGTCGGCACCGGCTCGGCGACGACCGCGCTCGCCGACGGGCAGGAGGTCACCGTCTCGGCGGCCGAGGGCGACACCGGCCGGGTCTACGAGGGGCTGCGCAGGTTCACGGTCTCGGAGACCGCGCTGGGCGACATGCCAGAGCTGCCGGTCAAGATCATGATGAACGTCGGCACCCCGGACCAGGCGTTCGAGTTCTCCCGCCTGCCGCACCGCGGTGTCGGGCTCGCCCGCCTCGAGTTCATCATCAACCGCCAGATCGGCATCCACCCCCGCGCCCTGCTGGAGCTCGAGGACCAGGAGCCCGGGATCCGCGCGGAGGTCGAGGCCCTCATCGCCGCGTACGACAGCCCGCGCGACTTCTTCGTCAAGCGCGTCGCCGAGGGCGTGTCCATGCTCGCGGCCGCCTTCGCGCCCGAGCCGGTGATCGTGCGCATGTCCGACTTCAAGTCCAACGAGTACGCGGGGTTGCTGGGCGGGCAGCGCTACGAGCCCCACGAGGAGAACCCGATGATCGGGTACCGCGGCGCCGCGAGGTACCTGTCCGAGGACTTCGCCGAGTGCTTCGCGATGGAGGCGGAGGCGCTGCGCCACGTGCGCGACGAGATGGGGCTCACCAATGTCAAGGTGATGATCCCGTTCGTGCGGACCGTGACCGAGGCGAAGGGCGTCATCGACCTGCTCGCCGAGCACGGCCTGCGCCGCGGCGAGAACGACCTCCAGGTCGTGATGATGTGCGAGATCCCGTCCAACGCAGTGCTCGCCGACGCCTTCCTCGACCACTTCGACGGGTTCTCCATCGGGTCCAACGACCTGACCCAGCTGACCCTCGGCATCGACCGCGACTCGAGCCTGGTCGCCGAGGGCTTCGACGAGCGGGACCCGGCGGTCAAGCGGATGCTGTCGATGGCCATCGAGGCGTGCCGGGCCCGGGGCAAGTACGTCGGCATCTGCGGGCAGGGTCCCTCGGACCACCCCGACCTCGCCGAGTGGCTGCTCGACCAGGGCATCGAGTCGATGTCCCTCAACCCCGACACCGTCGTCGACACCTGGCTGCGCCTGGCGAAGCGGGGAAGCGGCAATGGCGAGTGACCTCGAGGCGCTGGTCGTCGCCGCGGCCGACCCGGCCGGGCTGGCGTCGTTCTGGTCCGGGGTCCTGCGACGCCCGCTCGGTGTCGGCACGGCGGTCCTGCCCGTCACCGAGACCGAGTTCCCGATCCGGTTCGTGCCGACGACGGCGCCGAAGGACGTCCCCAACCAGATGCACTTCGACCTGACCAGCTCCTCCCTCGAGGACCAGCAGGAGACGGTGGACCGAGCCCTCGAGCTGGGCGGCAGCCACCTCGACATCGGCCAGGGCCCGGACGCCGAGCACGTGGTGATGGCCGACCCGGAGGGCAACGAGCTCTGCGTGATCCCGCCGGGCAACAGCTTCCTCGCCGGTACGGGGACGATCGGCGCCCTGTCGAGCGACGGCTCGCAGGCGGTGGGCTACTTCTGGAGCCAGGCCCTGGGCTGGCCGCTGGTCTGGGACCAGGACGAGGAGACGGCCATCCAGTCGCCGCGTGGCGGGTCGAAGATCTCCTGGGGCGGTCCTCCGGTGCGGCAGAAGACGGCCCGCAACCGCCTCCACCTGCACCTGTCGCCGGTGGGGGACGACGGCGTGACGGCGGAGGTGCAGCGCCTCGTCGCGCTCGGCGCGAGCCGCGTCGACCCCGCCCTGGCTGACCCGGCGTGCCTGGCGGAGGAGTGGCTGCCGCTCCTGGACCCCGACGGCAACGAGCTCTGCGTGCGCGCCTGAACCCGGCGTCGGCCGTTCGGCCAGGGTTCGTGCGCCGTGCGTCTGAACGAGGGCTGATCGCACCCCGCCGGACCCACGGCGGCATACGGTGGGCGCACCCGACACCGAAAGCGCCTGTCCTGACTCATGATCCTCCGCCCTGACTTCTCCTGGCCGACTGTCCTCGGACCGCTCGTCATCACCCTGGCCGTCTCCGGATGTGTTCCGGCCAGCGCCGACCCGGGGTCCGACTCAGGGTCCGCGTCCGGGCGCTCGACGACCTCGAGCCCGGCGGCCACCCGGGCGTTGCCTGCCTCGGACCCGTCGACGACGGAGCCGGTGGCCGAGCCCGCGGCGTCGAGCGAACCGGCCGGGACCGCGACCTCCACCACCTCGACCACTGCCCCCTCGCCGAGCCCGACCTCGGTGCGGCCGGGCACCGCGGTGACCACCCTGGCCGCCATCCCGGTCAAGGGTCGCGCGCCCCGCACGGGGTACGACCGCGCCGAGTTCGGCCAGGCCTGGGCCGACGTCGACCGCAACGGCTGCGACACCCGCAACGACATCCTGCGCCGCGACCTGCGCCAGCTCGTCCTCAAGGCCGGGACGCGCGGCTGCCTCGTCCTGCGCGGCACCCTGCACGACCCGTACACCGGCACCACCATCCGCTTCGTCCGCGGGCAGAGCACCTCCACCGCCGTCCAGATCGACCACGTCGTGGCCCTGTCCGACGCGTGGCAGAAGGGCGCCCAGAAGTGGACGTCCCAGCAGCGCACCGCCTTCGCCAACGACCCCCTCAACCTCCTCGCCGTGGACGGTCCCAGCAACCAGCGCAAGAGCGACGGTGACGCCGCCACGTGGCTCCCGCCCCGCAAGGCCACCCGGTGCAGCTACGTGGCCCGACAGGTCGCGGTGAAGCGCCGCTACGGGCTGTGGGTCACCAGCGCCGAGCGCGCGGCGATCCTGCGCGTGCTGGACTCCTGCCCCACGCAGGGCCTCCCCAGCGGCGGCGTGGTCCGGCTCGGCGGGGGAACCGGGGAGGCGGTCGCGCCGGCTCCCACCCGGTCGACGGCGCCGAAGCCCAGCGTGGCGCCGCCCGCAGCCTCCGCCACCGACCCGCGGTTCGGCACCTGCAGGGAGGCCAACGCCGCGGGCTACGGCCCGTACCGGCGCGGCGTGGACCCCGAGTACGACTGGTACCAGGACCGCGACCACGACGGGCTCGTCTGCGAGCGCTGAGCCCGCCCCACCAGCCGTCTGATCGCCGTGGCCGGTCGGCGCGACACGGCCCTTCGTCCCTAGTGGGCGCGCCTCCTCTCTGGTGCAGTGGTCTGACCGCGAGGGATCGAGGAGACGCATGAGGCAGCGCAAGTGGTCCGAGCTGAGCACGACCCAGCGGGTCGCTGTCGTCGTCGGTGGCAGCCTGCAGCTCGCGCTGCAGGCGTATGTCGCGCGAGACCTGCGGCGCCGCAGTCGTGAGGAGGTGCGGGGACCCCGGTGGGCCTGGGCCCTGGCCGACCTCGTGAACCCCGTCGGGCCGCTGGCCTACCTGGCCGTCGGTCGCCGCAACGCCCCTCGTCCACCGTTGGAGTAGTGCCGTGTCGAGCGCACCCGTCGAGCGCGACGACGCCATCCTCGCCGAGGCGGTCATCGAGACCCATGGCCTGAGCAAGAGCTTCGGCCCCGCGGTCGCCCTGCGCGACCTCGACCTGACCCTGGCCCGGGGTGAGGTCTTCGGCTACCTCGGCCCCAACGGCGCCGGCAAGACGACGACGCTGCGCCTGCTCATGGGGCTGCTGCGCCCGACGCGCGGCAGCGCCCGGGTCTGCGGGTACGACGTGTGGCACGAGTCCACGTCGGTGCGCCGCCACGTGGGGTTCCTGCCGGGGGAGCCGGCGCTCTACCCGACCCTCACCGGCCTTCAGCACGTCGACTACCTCAGCCACCTGCGCGGCGCAGACCCGTACCCCCGGGCGCTGGTCCTCGCCGAGCGCCTCGACCTCGACCTCGACACCCCCTCGCGCGACCTCTCCAAGGGCAACCGGCAGAAGCTCGCCGTCGTCCTGGCCCTGATGCCCCAGACCCGCGTGCTGGTCCTCGACGAGCCGACCAGTGGCCTGGACCCCCTGGCGCAGCAGGAGCTGCACGCCCTGATGCGCGAGCACGTCGACGGCGGTGGCACGGTCCTGCTCAGCTCGCACGTCCTCGGGGAGGTGCAGCGAGTGGCCGACCGCGTCGGCCTGCTGCGCAAGGGTCGGCTCGTCGCGGTCGACCGGCTCGACGCCCTGCGCGCGCGCTCGCTGCACCACGTGCACGCCACGTTCGACGCCCCGGTGCCGGCCGCGGCCTTCGCCGGCATCGACGGGGTCCGCGAGCTGTCCGTGGTCGACCACACGCTGACCTGTGCCGCCCCGGAGGCATCCCTCGACCACATCGTCAAGGCGCTGGGGCAGTTCCCGCTGCGCGACCTCACGTGCACCGAGGCCGAGCTCGAGGAGACCTTCCTCGCCTACTACGGCCGGGGTGAGGACGATGCTGCATAGCGTCGCCCTCAAGACCCTCCACGACCAGCGCCGCAGCCTCGTCGGCTGGGTCGTCGGGGTCGTCCTGCTCGTGCTCATGTATGCCGCGATCTGGCCGAGCATCCGCGACCAGCCGTCGATGAGCGACTTCCTCGACCAGATGCCCGAGGCGTTCCGGTCCCTGTTCGCCACTGCAGGGGCCGACATGTCGACGCCCGTGGGCTACATCCAGATCGAGCTCATGAGCTTCATGGGCCCGACGCTGCTCATCCTGTACGCCGTGGGGCAGGGGAGCTCCGCAGTCGCCGGCGAGGAGGACCGCCACACCCTCGACCTGCTGCTGGGCTCGCCCGTCAGCCGCACCCGGGTCGTCCTGGAGAAGGCCGGGGCCATGGTGCTCGGGACGCTCGGGCTGGCTGTGGCCACCGGCGCCGCCCTGGTGCTCGTGGGCCGGCTGTTCGACCTGAGCCTGCCGGCCGGGCGCACCGCGGCGGCGATGCTGCACCTGGCCCTGCTGGGGCTGGTGTTCGGCGCCCTCGCCCTGGCGGTGGGGGCCGCCACCGGCAGCCCGGGCCGCAGCAGGGGAGTGGCAGCCGCGGTCGCGGTCCTGGCCTACCTCGTCAACGGCCTGGGCGGCCTCGTGGACTGGCTGCGCCCGTTCCAGCGGCTCTCGCCGTTCTACCAGTACGCCGCCCACGACCCGCTGCGGGCGGGGGTCTCCTGGCCCGCCGTGGTCGTGGCGGTCCTGACCGTCGCCGTCCTGGTCGCGGCCGCGGTGTGGGGCTTCGGCCGGCGGGATGTCCGCGGCTGAGCGACGGCCACCAGAGGACGAGGGGCTGGGGCGCGTGCAGGCGGCCGGCGCCGGGCACTCACCTGGCGACTAGAGCTGGGTGCCCACCAGGGCGCCGATGCCGTAGGTCACGGCCATCGCGAGCACGCCACCGGCGACGTTGCGCAGCACCGCCCGCTGCCTCGGGGCACCGCCGAGCTGGGCGCTGACCCAGCCGGTCGCAGCCAGCGCCACGACGACCGCCCCGGCGGTGATGGCGACCCGACCTCCGGGCGGGGGCAGCAGGATCGCGATGAGCGGCAGCAGCGCGCCGACCGTGAACGCCGACATCGACGCCCAGGCCGCGTGCCAGGGGTTCGTCAGGTCGTTGGGGTCGATCCCGAGCTCGGCCTCCGCGTGCGCGCCGAGGGCGTCGTGCTCGGTGAGCTGGACGGCCACCTCGCGGGCGAGCTCCGGGGTCAGGCCCTTGCCGGCGTAGATCTCGGTGAGCTCGTCGAGCTCCTGCTCGGGCATCTCCCGCAGCTCGCGCCGCTCCTTGGCCAGCAGGGCCTTCTCGGTGTCGCGCTGGGTGCTCACCGACACGTACTCGCCGGCCGCCATGCTCATGGCCCCCGCTGCGAGACCCGCGACCCCGGCGGTGACGATGGCGCTGCGCTCGCTGGTGGCGGCGGCGACGCCGATGACGATGCCGGCGGTGGAGACGATGCCGTCGTTGGCTCCGAGGACTGCCGCGCGCAGCCAGTTCAGGCGCGAGCCGATGGCGGCGTCGTGGGCCTCACCCTCGTGCGGGACGACCTCGGAGCTCTCGAGCTCAGCCACGGGCCCGCGCCCCGAACCGGCCTGCGGCCTGGGAGATGCGGTGGGCCAGCTCCACGTCGAGCTGGGTGAGGCCGCCCTTGTCGTGCGTCGAGAGCGCGAAGTGCACCGTGCGCCAGCGGATGTCGATGTCCGGGTGGTGGTTCATGTCCTCGGCCTCGGTGGCCACCTCGTCGACGAGGCGGATGGCGGTGGGGAAGTCGGGAGCCTCGAACCCGGCCAGGATCTGCGTGCCGTCGACCGCCCACCCGGGCAGGTCCTGCAGCTGGCGGTCGAGCTCCTCGTCGGTGAGCAGTCGGGACATGTGCACACTCTCGCAAGGAACCGGGTGCGCTGTCACCGAAGGCCAACCTCACCTCGCAGCCACCCGGCCCAGGACGTGGTGTGCCGCGTGCGCTGGGCGCGCACGCGGCATACCGGAGAGGGGGCCTGACGGGCCCGGGTCAGCTCGTCAGAGGGCTTCCTGGACCGAGGCGGGTCCGAGGAAGTCGTCGCCACCCTGGGCCGTGTCGGACTGGGAGGTGATCTGGGCGGTGACCGTGTGCATCTGCAGCTCGCCGGACTCGATCTGCTCGGCCCAGTGGCAGGCGACGCGGTGCGAGGACGGCACCCCGGCGATGTCGAGCGTGCGCAGCTGCGGGCGCTCGGTGTCGCACTTGGTCTCCTGCCGCCACGGGCACCGCGTGTGGAAGCGGCAGCCCTTCGGCGGGTTGGCAGGGGAGGGCAGGTCGCCCTGGAGCAGGATGCGCTCGCGACGGTCCTCGATCACCGGGTCCGGCACCGGCACCGCGGACATCAGCGCCCGCGTGTAGGGGTGCAGCGGCTTGGTGTAGAGGTCGTCGGCGGCAGCCTCCTCGACGAGCGCCCCGAGGTACATGACCCCGATGCGGTCGCTGATGTGGCGCACCACGGCCAGGTCGTGCGCGACCACCAGGTAGGTGAGGTCGAACTCGTCCTGCAGCTGCTCGAGGAGGTTGATGACCTGGGCCTGCACCGACACGTCGAGGGCGGAGACCGGCTCGTCGGCGACGATGAGCTTGGGGTCGACCGACAGCGCCCGGGCGATGCCGATGCGCTGGCGCTGGCCGCCGGAGAACTCGTGCGGGTACTTCTTCAGCGCGGCGGCGGGCAGGCCGACGGCCTTGAGCAGCTCGCGCAGCCGGGCGGACGCCTGCTTCTCGTCCTTGGCGAGCCCGTGGGCCTTCATGCCCTCCAGGAGGAGCGACTCGACCGACTGGCGCGGGTCGAGGCTGCCCATCGGGTCCTGGAAGACCATCTGGATGTCCTTGCGCTTGCGGCGCAGCTCCTCGCCCTTGAGCGAGGCGATGTCGACCCCGTCGAACTCGACGCTGCCCTCGGTGGGCGGCTCGAGGTTGAGGATCGCCCGGCCCAGGGTGGACTTGCCGCAGCCGGACTCGCCGACCAGGCCGTAGGTCTCGCCCTGGCGGATCTGCAGGTCGACCCCGTCCACGGCGTAGACGTGGCCGACCGTCCTGTCGAAGATGACGCCCTTCTTGATGGGGAAGTGCACCTTGACGCCCTTGACGTCAACGAGCACCGGGCGGTCGCCGGCGGTGGTGGCCGGCGTGGTCTCGGCAGTCGCCGTCATCGGGACACCTCCGGGGAGTGGGTGACGGGGTTGAAGCAGCGCAGGGCCCGCGGGCCCTCCTCCACCAGCTGGGGCATGTGCTGGACGCACTCGTCGACGGCGTTGGGGCACCGCGGGGCGAAGGCGCACGCGCTGGCCCACGGGAGGTTGTCAGCCACCGAGCCCGGGATGGGGTTGAGGCGCTCGCCGCGCGACCCGTCGAGGCGGGGGATGGAGCCCAGCAGCCCCACGGTGTACGGGTGCCTCGGCTCGGCGAACAGCGGGTGGCGGTCGCCGCGCTCGACGATCTTGCCGCCGTAGAGCACGTTGACCCGGTCCACCATGCCCGCCACCACACCGAGGTCGTGGGTGATCATGATGAGCGCCGTCCCGGTGTCCTCGACGAGGTCCTTGAGCAGCGCCAGGATCTGCGCCTGGATGGTGACGTCGAGCGCCGTGGTGGGCTCGTCGGCGATGAGCAGGCGGGGTTCGCACGCGAGGGCCATGGCGATGAGCGCGCGCTGGCGCATGCCGCCGGACAGCTGGTGCGGGTAGTCCTTGAGCCGCCGTTCCGGGTCGGGGATGCCGACCTTGTCGAGCATCTCGCGGGCGATGGGTGTGGCCGCCTTGCGGGACAGGCCGCGGTGCCGCTCGAGCACCTCGGTGACCTGCAGGCCGATCGGGACGACCGGGTTCAGCGACGACAGCGGGTCCTGGAAGATCATGCCCAGGTCGCGGCCGCGCCGGTCGCGCATCTGGTCGCGCGACTCCTTGAGCAGGTCGGCGCCGTTGAAGAGCACCTCACCCTCGACGCGCACGCCGCGGGTGGGCAGCAGGCCCATGATCGCCAGCGACGTCACGGACTTGCCGCAGCCGGACTCGCCGACGAGGCCGACGGTCTGGCCGGGGCGGACGTCGAAGCTGACCCCGTCGACGGCCACGAACGGCTCGTCGCCGGAGCGGTGGAAGGTGACGGTCAGGTCGCGGACCGACAGCAGCGGCTCGCTGCCGTCGCCGCGAGAGGTTCGGGTGTTCTCGATGAGCTCAGTCATGAGTCGGGTTACCTCCGGCTCTTGGGGTCGAGGGCCTCGCGCAGGGACTCACCCATGAGGGTGAAGCCCAGGGCCACGATGATGATGCACAGGGCGGGCCAGACGGCGAGGGCCGGGTGGTCGTAGATGTACTCCTGGGCGGCGCCGAGCATCTGGCCCCACTCCGGCTGGCGGTCGTCGGGGTTGCCGACGCCGAGGAAGGACAGCGCGGCGGCGTCGATGATGGCGCCGGCGAGCACGAGGGTCGCCTGCACGATGACCGGGCCGAGGGCGTTGGGGAGCATGTGCCGGAACACGATGGCCGACCGCTTGACACCCAGGGCCCGCGCTGCGAGCACGTGGTCGCTGGAGCGCTGGGCCAGCAGCGACCCGCGCAAAAGCCGGGCGAAGATCGGCACCTGGACGACCGCGATGGCGATGATGACCGTCCACTGGCTCGGCTTCGAGGCCAGCGCCGCGATGGACACCGCCAGCAGCAGCGACGGGATCGACAGCATCACGTCGACCAGGCGCATGACGAGCGAGTCCACCCAGCCGCCGAAAGCACCGGAGAGGGTGCCGAGCGTCAGTCCGCCCGCGAACCCGAACAGCGTCGCCAGCACGCCGACGATGAGGGTCTGCCGGCTGCCGACGATGAGCCGGGAGAGGATGTCGCGCCCCACCGAGTCGGCTCCCAGGGGGTATCCGGGCTGGGAGCCCGGGATGGGGTTGCTCTGCGGTCGCACCTGGTCGATGAGCAGGCGGGCTGTGGGGTCGTGCGGCGCCAGCAGCGGGGAGAAGATCGCGAGCAGGACGAACAGCGCGCTGATCGTGGCCCCGAGCAGGAAGACCGGGTTGCCACGCAGCCGGCGCCAGGCGCTGGCGATGAGCGAGACGCCGGCGGACTCCTCCACGTGCCCGGCGTCGGCGACCGAGCGCTCGGCCACGGCCACGCCGCCACCTGCCGGTCCCTTGCCGGCCGTGGAGGCGGCGAGGTCGTCGATCCGCTGCTTGCGGGTCTTGGGGTTGAGGGGGTTGGGCACCTCAGGTCACCTCGTCCGGATTCGGGGGTCGATCACGGCGTACGCGATGTCGACCAGCAGGTTGATGACGACGAAGGTGATGGCGAACATCAGCAGCAGCACCTGGAGCACGGCGTAGTCCCGCCGCTCGAACGACAGGGCCGTCGCCTCGCCGAGGCCGCCCCAGCTGAACACGCGCTCGGTGAGCACCGCGCCCACGAGCAGGCCGCCGGTCTGCAGGCCGATGGTCGTCACGACGGGCAGCAGCGCGTTGCGCAGGACGTGGCGACCGCGGATGACCCGCCGGGTCAGGCCCTTGGACTCCGCCGTGCGGACGTAGTCCTCGTCCATGACGTCGAGGACGGCGGCACGCGTGATGCGGAAGATCACCGCGAAGGGGATGGTGGCCAGCGCGAGCCCGGGGAGGATCAGGTGCTTGATGGCGTCCCACGCGGAGTCCCACTCGCGGGTGAGCACCCCGTCGAGCACGAAGAACCCGGTCACGCGGGTGGCGTCGATGCCTGAGTCCTGGCGCCCGGAGACGGGCAGCCAGTGCAGCTGGATGGCGAAGAAGTACTTGAGCAGGAAGGCCAGGAAGAACACCGGCACGGCCACGCCGATCAGCGACCCGACGACCGAGAGGTTGTCGAACCATGACGCACGGCGGCGGGCGGCCAGGTAGCCGAGGGGGATGCCGACGATGATCGCCAGCACGATCGAGAAGAGCGCGAGCTCGATCGTGGCGGGGAACCGCTGCATGAAGATGTCGAACGCGTCGGTGCCGGCCTGCACCCCCGTGCTGGCTCCGAACTTGCCCTGCAGGGCCCGCTTCACGAACTCCCAGTACTGCACGTAGATCGGCTGGTCGAGGCCCAGGGCCTTCTCCAGCGCGGCCCGCCGGGCGGGGGTGGCCCGCTCGCCGAGCATGGCGGACACGGTGCCGCCGGGAAGGGACCGCAGCCAGAGGAAGACGAGCATCGAGAGCACGATGACCACCCCCACCATCTGGAGCAGTCGTCTGAGGATGAATCTGAGCACGGGGGGTCGATCTCCTTCAGTCGCGACTGTGGCCGTCCCAGCGATTCTGCTGGGACGGCCACAGTCTTAGGAAGAGCTGTCCGAGGTCAGTCCTCGGCTCACTTGCTGACGGTCACCGTCGAGAAGGTCTCCGCGGTGAGCGGGCTCGGGACGAGACCCTTCACCTTGTCGCTCACGACGAGGGCCGGCGGGGAGTGGCTGATCGCCAGGCCCGGCAGGTAGTCCTCCTGGATCTGCTGGTTGATCTTCTCGTAGGCGGCGGACCGCTGCCCCTCGTCGACGATCGAGTCGGCGGCTTCGAGGTCCTTCGTCAGCTGTGCGCCGTAGGACGTCGCGCTGGTGTGGAAGTCGTTCGCCTTGAGGTTGGAGAAGAACGTGCCGATGAAGTTGTCGGCCGAGTTGTAGTCACCGGTCCAGCCGAGCAGCCACGCGTCGTAGCCGCCGTTGTCGACGGTGTCGAGGTAACCACCGTTCCACGGCTTGGTGCTGACGTTGACCTTGATGCCGACCTTCTCGAGGTCACCGCGCAGGGCCTCGTAGATCTTCTGCGGGTTCGGCATGTAGGGCCGCGACACGTCGGAGGGGTAGGCGAAGTTGAGGGTCATGCCCTCGGCGCCGGCCTCCTTGAGGAGGCTCTTGGCCTTCTCCGGGTCGTACGGGTAGGCCTGCAGGCTCTTGTTGTAGCCCGCGACGGTCTCCGGCATGAACTGCGTCGCGACCATGGCGCCCTCGGGCAGCTGGGTCTTGACGAGCTGGTCGCGGTTCATGGCGTAGTAGAGCGCCTGACGGACCTTGAGGTCCTTGAGCTTGGGGTTCTTCGCCGGGTTCAGGCCGACGTAGAGGATGTTGAACGCCGGGCGGATCAGCAGCTGGTTGCCCGAGTCCTTCAGGCCCTTCCAGTCGGCCGGGTTCGGCAGGTCGTAGCCGTCGATGCTGCCGGCCTCGAGCTCCTGGCGACGGGTCGACTCGTCGGGGATGATCTTGAAGACGATCTTCTTGGTCTTCGGCTTCTCGCCCCAGTAGGAGTCGTTGGCGACGAGCGTGACCGTCTTGTTGGCCTCGTCGAACTTCTCGAGCTTGTAGGGGCCGGTGCCGACCGGGTTCTTGGAGTACGCCGGGTAGCCGAAGCCCTCACCCTGCTTGGTGACGTTGTTGGCGTCGCCCGCCTTGAGCGCCTTGGGCGACTGCATGGAGAACGAGTCCAGCGACAGGGCGGTGGGGAACTTCGAGGTGGGGCGGCTGATCTTGATGACGGCCGTCATGTCGTCCTTGGCCGTGCAGCCCTGGTAGAGGGCGTTCTTGGCGTCGGACTTGAACGAGCCCATCACGTCGGCCCAGTAGCCGGCAGGGCCACCCGCGGCGACCTCGTTCTGGTCGAACATGCGCTCGAAGTTGTAGCAGACGGCCGCGGCGTTGAACGGCTCGCCGTCCCAGAACTTGACGCCCTCGCGCAGCGTGAACGTCCACTCCTTGCCGTCCGAGGAGGCCTCCCACTTGGTGGCCAGCTCCGGCTCGATGTCGGCGGTCCCGGGCTTGATGCCGACCAGGCCCTCCATCATCTGCCGGGTGACCCGGAAGGTCTCGCCGTCGGTGGCGTAGAAGGGGTCGAAGAGCTCCGGGGCTCCGGCCGCGCCGAAGGTGATGGTGTCCTTGTTGTTGCTGCCGCTGCCCGACGAGCCGCTGCCGCTGTCCCGGTTGGACTGCGCGCAAGCAGCAAGGGTGAGGGCCAGCGTCGTCGCCAAGACGACCGGGGTCGCCTTCCGCGTGAGCTTCATGAATACCTCGCTTGGTGTGCGAACGTTGGTCGACCCGGTCGGGCGCCAAAGGTGGTGCTGGTGAAGCCGCCCGCAGGGGCGCGCCGAGGCGCAAACCTTCTACGGTTGGTCGCAGACCCTAGCGAGAAGTGCGGTGGGTGAACCCCCACGCCGCGGAAATTAACAAAAGTGAGACCCATGTCCGGAAGAGCCCAGCTGCCCCCCGTACGGGCCGTCGTCGGTGCCGCCCTGGTCGACGACCTGGAGGCGCCCACGAGGCTTCTCGGTGCGCGCCGTACGGAGCCCTCGGCCCTGGCGGGCGGCTGGGAGTTCCCGGGCGGGAAGGTCGACCCGGGCGAGTCTCCGCAGGAGGCGCTGCACCGCGAGCTCGGCGAGGAGCTCGGCGTGTCGGTGGTGCTCGGGGAGCAGCTGCCGGGCCCGCTGGAGGACGGCCGCTGGCCGTTGGGGGACGCCTACGCCATGACGGTCTGGTGGGCCGTCGTGGTGGACGGCGAGCCGGCGCCGCTGGAGGAGCACGACGAGGTGCGGTGGCTGACCGCGCAGGACCTGTACGGCGTGCCCTGGCTGGCCGCGGACCTCCCCATCGTGGACGCGGTCGCCGCCCGCCTGCGCTGAGCCTCGAACGAGCCCCCACCCCGGGTGGTCGGGAGCACGGCCAATTCCTGAGACAATGGTGCTCATGCCCATGAAGACCCGCGGTGACATCCGCAATGTCGCCATCGTTGCCCACGTCGACCACGGAAAGACCACGCTGGTCGACAAGATGCTCTGGGAGGCCGGCGCCTTCGGCGAGCACCAGCACGTCGACGAGCGCGCGATGGACTCCGGTGACCTCGAGCGGGAGAAGGGCATCACCATCCTCGCGAAGAACACCGCGATCCACTACGCCGGCAAGGCGGCCGCCGACGCGGGCCTGTCCGACGGCGCCACCATCAACATCATCGACACCCCCGGCCACGCCGACTTCGGTGGCGAGGTCGAGCGCGGCCTGTCGATGGTCGACGGTGTCGTGCTCCTCGTCGACGCGTCCGAGGGCCCGCTGCCGCAGACCCGCTTCGTGCTGCGCAAGGCGCTCGCGGCCAAGATGCCCGTCGTCCTGTGCATCAACAAGGTCGACCGCCCCGACTCGCGCATCGCCGAGGTCGTCGACGAGGTCTACGAGCTGTTCATGGACCTCGACGCCGACGAGCACCAGATCGAGTTCCCCATCGTCTACGCCTCCGCCAAGAACGGTCGCGCCTCGATGACCCGCCCGGACAACGGTGGCCTCCCGGACGCCGACAACCTCGAGGCCCTGTTCGCGACGATCCTGTCGACGATCCCTGCCCCGACGTACGACGACGAGGCGCCGCTGCAGGCCCACGTCACCAACCTCGACGCCTCCAACTTCCTCGGCCGCCTCGCGCTGCTGCGCGTGCACAACGGCACGATCAAGAAGGGCCAGCACGTCGCGTGGTGCAAGGTCGACGGCACGGTCGAGCGCGTCAAGATCACCGAGCTGCTCATGACCGAGGCGCTCGAGCGCAAGCCCGCCGAGTCGGCCGGCCCCGGCGACATCATCGCCATCGCCGGCATCCCCGAGATCATGATCGGCGAGACCCTGGCCGACGCGGAGAACCCCATCCCGCTGCCCGTCATCACCGTCGACGAGCCCGCCATCTCCATGACCATCGGCACCAACACCAGCCCCATGGTGGGCCGTGTGCGTGGGTCGAAGGTCACCGCGCGCATGGTCAAGGACCGCCTCGACAAGGAGCTCATCGGCAACGTGTCGCTGCGCGTCCTCAACACCGAGCGCCCCGATGCCTGGGAGGTCCAGGGCCGTGGCGAGCTCGCGCTGGCCATCCTCGTCGAGCAGATGCGCCGCGAGGGCTACGAGCTGACGGTCGGCAAGCCGCAGGTGGTCACCCGCGAGGTCGACGGCAAGACGCACGAGCCGGTCGAGCGCCTCACGATCGACACCCCCGAGGAGTTCCTCGGGCCGATCACGCAGATCATGGCCGCCCGCAAGGGCCGCATGGAGCAGATGACCAACCACGGCACCGGCTGGATCCGCATGGAGTTCCTCGTGCCGTCGCGCGGGCTCATCGGCTTCCGCACCGAGTTCCTCACCGAGACCCGCGGCACCGGCATCGCCCACCACGTCTTCGAGGACTACGAACCGTGGTTCGGCCCGATCGTGACCCGCACCAGCGGCTCGCTCGTCTCGGACCGCACCGGCGTCGTCACGGCCTACGCCATGGTCAACCTGCAGGAGCGCGGGACGCTCTTCGTCGACCCGACCACCGAGGTCTACGAGGGCATGATCATCGGCGAGAACTCCCGCGCCGACGACATGGACGTCAACATCACCAAGGAGAAGAAGCTCACCAACGTGCGCGCCTCCTCCTCCGACAACTTCGAGAAGATCGTGCCCCCGCGCAAGCTCAGCCTCGAGCAGTCGCTGGAGTTCTGCCGCGAGGACGAGTGCGTCGAGGTGACCCCGGAGGCCGTCCGCATCCGCAAGGTCGAGCTCGACCAGACCCTGCGCGCCCGCGCCGCTGCCCGGGCGCGCAACGCCTGACCTCGGACGGGTGCCGGTGCAGACCGACCACCGTCACAGGCCACCAGCGCGGCTGACCGCCGCGCTGGTGGTCCTCGTCGTCGCGGTGCTGGCGGCCGCCGGCTGCAGCCGGGGCTCGAAGGAGAAGGACGCCGGCGGCGTACCCGGCCGGCTGTCCGTGCTCTCCCTGGGGCCGGTCGCCACGTGGGACCCCCAGCGGCTCGCCACACCCCAGGACATCGCGTTCGCGGGGCGCACGTTCATCCGCACCCTGACCGCCCACCCGGCCGGGCCCGACGCCGCAGCCCGGCGCGAGGTGGTCGGTGACCTCGCCACCGACGCCGGCACCCACGACAAGACCCTCAAGGTCTGGTCCTTCACCCTGCGCAACGGGGTGACCTGGCAGGACGGGACGCCGGTCACGTGTGCCGACGTCAGCTACGGCGTCTCACGGTCCTTCGGCAAGCCGTTCGCCACCGAGGGCCTCAACTACCCCCTGGCCTACCTCGACATCCCGCGCAAGGCCGACGGGACCTCGACCTACACCGGTCCGTGGCAGGGTGCCGGCCAGGCGTCGTACGACAAGGCCGTGAGCTGCAAGGGCTCGACGGTGACCTTCCGGCTCAGCACGCCGATGGTGGACTTCAACCAGGTGGTGGCGCTGCCGGTCTTCGCACCGGTCAAGAAGGCCAACGACCGCGGGTCCAAGGACCCGTACGCGGTGTTCTCCAGCGGGCCCTACCAGCTCAAGGGCGGCTGGGACCCGAGCGCCGGCGGCACCTTCGTGCGCAACCCCCACTGGCAGCGGGCCTCGGACCCCATCCGCAAGGCGGGCCCCGACTCGGTGGAGTACGTCGAGGGCACGGAGTCGCAGACGGCCGTGCAGCAGGTCATCAACGACGAGGGCGACCGCAAGCAGGCCGTCACCCTCGACTCGGCCCCGCCGGCGATGCAGCAGCACGTGCTGTCCGACGACGGCCTGCGCCGCCGGGCCATCAACCCCACCGCGCAGTTCCTCGACTACCTCGCGCCGTCGACCGGGTCCGGGGTCATGCGCAGCCCCGAGGTGCGCAAGGCGCTCGCCCTGGCCACCAACCGGGAGGGCTACATCACCGCCCTCGGTGGCCCGAGCGCGGCCGAGCCCGCCTACAGCCTCATCGGTCCCGCCCTGCCGGGCCACAGCGACGCCGACGTCATCGGCGGCGGCCCCACGGGCGACACTGCCAGGGCCCGCACCGAGCTGGCGGCCTCCGGGCTGACGCTGCCGGTGAGGATCCGGGTGGCCTACCGCTCGACCCCGACCGCCGACAAGGCGATGGCCGCCCTGAGCAACGGGTGGGAGGACGCCGGCTTCTCCGTGCAGCTGCAGCCGGTCGAGAAGGACTACTTCGAGACCATGTCCCGCCCGGGGCAGGCCAAGCGCACCGACGTGTTCTGGGCCAACTGGGCGCCGGCGTGGCCCTCGGCCTCCACGGTCATCCCGCCCCTGTTCGACAGCCGGCTCAACCTCACCCCCAGCGGCACCGGCCGCGACCTCGGGGGCTTCGCCGACGCGGCCGTCGACCGGGAGATCAGCCGGATCTCCACCGTGGCCGACCCGGCGGCACAGGCCGCGGCGTGGGCCGAGCTGGACGCGCGCCTGGCGTCGCAGGGGGCCTTCGTGGCCCTCGCGCAACGGCGCTCGATGTTCGTCGCGGGCACGTCCGTGACCGGGCTGTCCGCCAACGAGGCGCTGGGCGGCTTCGTCGACCTCGCGACCGTGGGTGTGGGATAGGCAGGTGACCACCCCCGCCACCGAGGCCCGGCCGGCCCTGCTGCTCGTCCACGCCCACCCCGACGACGAGACCCTGACGACGGGCATCACCATGGCCCGCCACGTCCGCGACGGGCACCGGGTCCACGTGCTGACCTGCACCCTCGGGGAGGAGGGGGAGGTCATCCCGGCCGAGCTGCACCACCTCGACGCCCAGCACTCCGACGCGCTGGGTGCGCACCGGCGTGAGGAGCTGCGGGCCGCCATGGCCGCGCTCGGCGTGACCCACGAGGTGCTGGGGGAGGACCCCGCTGCCGGCCGGCTCTCGGTCTTCCGCGACTCCGGCATGGCGGGGGTCGACCTACCGCCCCGGCCCGACACGTTCGTCGGCGCCGACCTCGGTGCCGCTGCCGCCATGGTCGCCGACGTCCTACGCCGCGTGCGCCCCGCCGCCGTCGTCACCTACGACGAGCACGGAGGCTACCTCCACCCCGACCACGTGCAGACCCACCGGGTCACCTGCGCGGCCGTCGCCTCGCTGCCTGCCGACGAGCGTCCCCTGCTCTACGCGGTCCTCACGCCGGCCTCGTGGGCGAGGGAGGACCGCGAGTGGCTGCGGGCGCACCCTCCGGCCGAGCCGTGGAGCCTGCCCGACCCCGATGGCGACTACCCGCCGTCGGTGGTCGACGACGCCGTGGTCACCCACGAGGTCGTGGAGCCCGGGCTCGTGGAGGCGCAGGCCGGGGCGCTGCGCCACCACGTCACCCAGGTGACCGTGGGCGCCGACGGACACACCTTCGCCCTGTCCAACGACATCGCGGCGCGGTTGTCCGGCCGCGAGGGCTTCGCCCTGCTCGACCCGGAGACGGGGCGCCCCGTTCCCGGAGTCGGCGGCGCTGGCGGCGACCCCGCCCCGGCCCGACGCACCCACCTGCTGGAGGAGTCCCTGTGAGCGACGCGGTCGACCGTGACCAGTTCCGCCTGGCCATGGGACGGTTCGCCACGGGCGTCACCGTCCTGACGACGCTGGCCGGCGGTCACGACCACGCCATGACCGCCAACGCCATCACCTCGGTGTCGATGGACCCGCTGCTCGTGCTCGTCTGCGTGGAGGTCGACGCCAGGTTCCACGACGCCGTGACGGAGGCAGGGGTCTGGGGCGTCAGCATCCTCGGCGCCGAGCAGCGCGCCGTCGCCCAGTGGCTCTCGACCCAGGGCCGGCCGCTTCACGGCCAGCTCGACCGGGTCGCGCACCACCGTGGAGGAGCGACGGGTGTCGCGCTCCTCGACGGTGCCCTCGCCACGATCGAGTGCCGGACGACGGACGTCCACCCCGCAGGTGACCACAGCATCGTGGTCGGCGAAGTAGTGTCCCTGACGAGCAACGAGCACCCGACGGCCGCGCTGGTCTACTACCGCAGCCGCTACGAGGTCCTGAGGTGATGGGAGTGGGCGTGAAGGAAGGCGGCTCCGCCGGGCTGAGGCTCGGTGTCGCGGTGGCGGTCCTGCTCGCGGGGTACCTCGGGCTGGCGTGGTTCCTCGGGCGGCACGTGCCTGCCAACACCTCCGTGGCGGGCGTGCCCATCGGCGGTATGGCGCCGGCCTCCGCCGAGAGGACGCTGCAGCGCGCGCTCGCGCCCAAGGAGAAGGCCAAGCTCACGCTGAGCGCCGGGGACAAGTCCGTGCAGCTCGACCCTGCCGCCGCCGGGCTCCGGTTCGACCTCGCCGGCACGGTCGACGGCCTGAGCGGGTTCAGCCTCAAGCCGGCCGACCTGTGGGACCGCCTCACCGGCGGCCAGGAGGAGCAGCTGAAGACCTCCGTCGACCGGCAGCAGCTCGAGAACGCCGTCAAGGGCGTCCAGCCCCGGCTCGAGACGCAGGCGGTGCAGGGCGGCATCACGTTCCCCTCGGGCAGGGTCTCGGTCGTGCGTCCCGTCGTGGGCCAGAAGCTCTCCGTGCCGGGCACCGCCGACGAGGTCGCCGCGCGCTGGCCCGCCAAGGGCGCCGTGGCCGCCAAGCTCGACACCCTGGCGCCGTCCGTGTCCGCCGACGAGGTCGTCCGGGCGGTGAAGGAGTTCGCGACGCCTGCAATGTCGGGACCGGTCACCATCGCCGTGGGGTCCAAGCGGTTCGCGCTCAAGCCCGCGCAGTACGCGCCGGCGATCGCCATGAAGCCGGGCGAGGACGGCCGCCTCGCGCCCGACGTCGACACCACCAAGCTGCTCGCCTCGGTCCACGCGGCGGCGGCCACCGCGGGCGTGGAGACCAGGGCACGGGACGCGAAGATCCTGTTCCGCGGCACGAAGCCCACCGTGGCGCCGGCCGTCACGGGGGTGGGCCTCGACGACAGGTCCGTCGTCGCCGCGTTCGTGCCCGCCCTGACCTCGGCCACGCGCACCGCCACGGTGAAGAGCACCGTGGTCCAGCCGAAGCTGACGACCGCGCAGGCGGTCAAGATCATGCCCAAGGAGGTCATCTCGACCTTCACGACCAACCTGCCGTACAACCCGCCGCGCACGGAGAACATCCAGATCGCCGCGCGGACGCTCAACGGCACCTACGTCGGCCCCGGCGAGCAGTTCAGCCTCAACAAGGTGCTGGGCCAGCGCACCGCCGCGAAGGGCTACAACGAGGCTCCGGTCATCGTCAACGGACGCCTGACGAAGGACTACGGCGGCGGCATCTCCCAGCTGTCCACCACGACCTTCAACGCCGCGTTCTTCTCCGGTGTGCGCATCGAACAGTACCTGCCGCACAGCTTCTACATCTCCCGCTACCCCGAGGGCCGCGAGGCGACCATCTCCTGGCCCGACGTCGACCAGAAGTGGACCAACGACACCGGCTACGGGATCCTCATCCAGGCCGTCGCCACGGACAAGACCGTCACGGTGACGTTCCACGGCACCAAGGTCTGGGACGTCGAGGCCGTGAAGGGCCCGCGCCGCAACGTGATCCAGCCCAAGCGCATCGTCGACGACAAGAAGGGCTGCGTCCCGCAGACGCCGACCCCCGGGTTCGACGTGACGGTCTCCAGGATCTTCAAGAAGGCGGGGAAGGTGGTCAAGACGTCGCAGTTCTCGACGCACTACATCCCCGAGGACGACGTCGTCTGCACCAACCCGTAAGGGTCAGCTGACGAGGTGGGCGTACGGGTCGGGGCGCTCGGACTCGCTGCGCAGCACGCAGAACTCGTTGCCCTCGGGGTCGAGCATGGTGACCCACCCGCCGCCGCCCTCGACCCGCAGGTCGGCGAACACCCGCGCGCCGAGGCCCAGCAGGCGCTCGACCTCCTCCTCCCGGGTCGCGTCGGTGGGGGAGAGGTCGAAGTGCAGCCGGTTCTTGACGACCTTGCCCTCGGGCACCTCGATGAACAGCACGCGCTGGCGCCCGTCACTCGAGAAGATCATGCACTCCTCGTGCCCCGGCAGGTTGGGGTCGCGCGGGTCCTCGCCGAACCCGAGCACCTGCCCCCACCAGACGGACTGGGCGTAGGCGTTGCTGGAGTCGACGGTGGTGTGGGAGATGCGTGACGTCATGGCTCCCACTGTCGTGGGCCGCCGCGGTCCGGCGCCAGCCCTTTACGACGATGCGTCCGGGGGGGTGGCGGGGCCCGGCTCCTGCGGCGAGGTCAGGTAGGCGTAGGAGGAGTGGTGGGCGAAGCCGAGCCGCTCGTAGAGGCGGATCGCCGTGGCGTTGTCGTGCTCCACCTGCAGGTGCAGGAGGCTGACCCCCTCGCGCAGGGCCGCGTCCGCCAGCCGCGCGGTCAGGTGCGCCGCGAGCCCGCGCCCGCGGTAGGCCGGGTCGGTCCAGACCGCGCCCAGCCCGGCCCAGCCGGCACCGAACCCCAGCCGCGCCAACGCGATCGGGGTCGTCCCCGCGGCGTCACGCGCCCGCAGCCCGAGCTGCTGCGACAGCCCGCCGCCGGGCAGCACCGAGCCGAACAGCTGTCGGGGGCTGCCGGTGAGGACGCCCCGGGCCGTCTCCGGGTCGCTCCTGCGGGTGCCCTGGTAGGCCCGCAGCCACGCGTCGCCGGGCGTCGGCTCGATGGAGACGGACGGGCCGCCGGGGTCGGCAGCGGCGACCGTCGCCGCCGAGGCGGTCAGCACGAGGGTGAGGCTGCCGACGGTGTAGCCCCGGGCGAGCAACAGCGCACCGAGGGGGTCGTCGCCCACGTCGAAGCCCTCGGGCCCGGCGAGGGCGAGCTTCGCCGGGAGCTGCCGCGCGGCGTACCACTGCTCCACCCGCGCGACCGCTGCCTCGAGGGGCATGCCGGGGCTGCCCACGGGCACGGTGGAGTTGCCGCGCTGGGTGAACCCGCGCGACGCCCGCAGCGCCCAGTCGCCGAGCTGTTCGCGCTCGAGGGCGCCCCACGAGGGCACCACGGCGCCGTGGAGGTCCTCGATCGACGTGGCCAGGTGGGCAGCGCCCCGGCGAGAGGGCTTCGGCGGCACCTCCTTGGCAGCCACGACGCGGGCCCGCTCGATGCGCACCGGGCCCCTCGCCGTGAGCACCTCGAGGTGGGTGGCGTCGGTGCCGGTCAGGGTGCCGACGCTGTCCGTCAGGGTCGCGCCCGAGGCCGGGTCCGGCTGTGCCAACCGCCACCTGACCACGACACGTGACCCCGGGGGGAGGTTGCTGACGTCGGCCGACATGAGCCGCATAGTATGTGCGCCATGACGTACGTGATCGCCCAGCCTTGCGTTGACCTCAAGGACAAGGCCTGCATCGAAGAGTGCCCGGTCGACTGCATCTACGAAGGTGAGCGGTCGCTCTACATCCACCCCGACGAGTGCGTCGACTGCGGTGCGTGCGAGCCGGTCTGCCCCGTCGAGGCGATCTACTACGAGGACGACGTCCCCGAGCAGTGGGCCGACTACTACAAGGCCAACGTCGAGTTCTTCGACGACCTCGGCAGCCCCGGCGGCGCCGCCAAGCTCGGCCTCATCCCCAAGGACCACCCGATCATCGCGGACCTCCCCCCGCAGGAGCACGACGAGTGACGGTCCGCTCGCTTCCTGACTTTCCCTGGGACTCGCTCGCTCCGTACAAGGAGCGGGCGACTTCTGTCTCCGGCGGGATCGTCGACCTGTCGGTCGGCACCCCGGTCGACCCGACCCCGGCGGTGGTGCAGGAGGCGCTGCGGTCGGCCGCGGACGCCCCCGGCTACCCGCTGACGTATGGCACCGCGCCGCTGCGGGAGGCCGTGGCGGCGTGGTTCGCCCGCCGGCGTGGGGTGCCGGACCTCGACCCGGACGGCGCCATGCCGACCATCGGGTCCAAGGAGCTCGTCGCCTGGCTGCCGACGCTGCTCGGCCTCGGGCAGGGGGACGTCGTCGGCTTCCCGGGCGTCGCCTACCCGACCTACGACGTCGGCGCCCGGCTCGCCGGCGCGACCCCGAAGGTCGTGGACGGCCTCGCCGCGCTGGGTCCGCTGACGCCCTCCACGACGCCAAAGCTGTTGTGGCTCAACAGTCCCAGCAACCCGACCGGTCGCGTTCTCGGCGTCGAGCACCTGGCGAAGGTCGTCGCCTGGGCGCGCCAGCACGGCGTCGTGGTCGCCTCCGACGAGTGCTACGCCGAGCTCGACTGGCGCGAGGACTCGACCGAGCCGACGACCCCCAGCATCCTCGACCCCCGCGTGACCGGTGGGTCGCACCAGGGGCTGCTCGCCGTCTACTCGCTGAGCAAGCAGTCCAACCTCGCCGGCTACCGGGCGGCCTTCGTGGCCGGTGACGTCGCCCTGGTCCGGCAGCTGCTCGAGGTCCGCAAGCACGCAGGGATGATCGTGCCCTGGCCGGTGCAGCAGGCCCTCACCGCGGCGCTCGGTGACGACGCCCACGTGGCGGAGCAGAAGGCGCGGTACGCGGCGCGCCGCACCCGGCTGCGTACGGCCGTCGAGTCTTTCGGCCTGCGCGTCGACCACTCCGACGCGGGCCTCTACCTCTGGGCGACCCGGGGCGAGGACGCCTGGGCGACCATCGACGCCCTGTCCCGGCGCGGGATCCTGGCCGCCCCCGGGACCTTCTACGGACAGGCCGGCCGGGAGCACGTGCGGATCGCCCTCACCGCCACCGACGAGCGCATCGCGACCGCGGTGGAGCGCCTCCGCTCCTGACCGGCCCGTTTTCAGGCCCTGCGGGGTTCTGGGGTAGCGTCGAGCGTGCGCGAGGCACGCCGTGTGAAGGTGCCCGCCCAGGACACTGGAGGATGGTTACACATGAGCAAAGACGGATCCACTGGCGCCACGCTGAAGGCGGGCGACAAGGAGATCGCCCTTCCACTGGTGAAGGCAGCAGAGGGCAACAACGGCTACGACATCAGCAAGCTGATGAAGGCGACCGGCAACACCACCCTCGACATCGGTTTCGTCAACACGGCCTCGTGCAACAGCGCCGTCACCTACATCGACGGTGACCAGGGCATCCTGCGCTACCGCGGCTACCCGATCGAGCAGCTGGCCGAGAAGTCGAGCTTCCTCGAGGTGTCCTACCTCCTCATCTACGGCGAGCTGCCGACGCAGGCCGAGCTCGACGACTTCGACCAGAAGATCCGTCGCCACACCCTGCTGCACGAGGACCTCAAGGCGTTCTTCAGCGGCTTCCCGCGCGACGCCCACCCGATGCCGGTGCTGTCGTCCGCGGTCTCCGCGCTCGGCACCTTCTACCAGGACAGCCTCGACCCGTTCGACAAGGAGCAGGTCGAGATCTCGACCGTGCGCCTGCTGGCCAAGCTGCCGACCATCGCGGCCTACGCCTACAAGAAGTCGGTCGGCCAGCCGTTCCTCTACCCCGACAACTCCCTGTCGGTCACCGAGAACTTCCTGCGCATGACGTTCGGCTTCCCGGCCGAGCCCTACGACCTCGACCCCGACATGGTCAAGGCGCTCGACCTCCTGCTGATCCTGCACGCCGACCACGAGCAGAACTGCTCCACCTCGACGGTGCGCCTCGTCGGCTCGGCCCAAGCCAACCTGTTCAACTCCGTCTCCGCCGGCATCCACGCGCTCTCGGGCCCGCTGCACGGCGGCGCCAACTCGGCGGTGCTGGAGATGCTCGACGGCATCGCCAAGAACGGCGGCGACGTCGACACCTTCGTCAAGAAGGTCAAGAACAAGGAGGACGGGGTCAAGCTGATGGGCTTCGGCCACCGGGTCTACAAGAACTACGACCCGCGCGCCGCGATCATCAAGAAGACCGCCGACACCATCATCAACAAGGACGGCGTCAAGGACCCGCTGCTCGACATCGCGCTCCAGCTCGAGCAGCGCGCGCTCGAGGACGACTACTTCGTGGAGCGCAAGCTCTACCCCAACGTCGACTTCTACACCGGCCTGATCTACAAGGCCATGGGCTTCCCGACGAAGATGTTCACCGTCCTGTTCGCCCTCGGCCGCCTCCCCGGCTGGATCGCCCAGTGGCGCGAGATGATCGAGGACCCGGAAACCAAGATCGGCCGCCCGCGCCAGATCTACACCGGCGCCACCGAGCGCGACTACGTGGACTTCAGCGCCCGCTGATCCCACGAGCACCCAGTACGCCGCGAGGCCCGGTTCCCCACGGAACCGGGCCTCGCGCCATACCCGCCCTGCCTCCGATAGTGGCAGGCCGGCTCGCGCTCCCCGCCGCCTTGCGCTCAGTGAGCGCAAGGTGTCGGAATCCGTGAAGGTCGGCGACACTTCGCGCTCACTGAGCGCACGTCAGGTGAGCAGGCCCCCCAGCACGGCCAGCAGCTCTCGACGCGAGCGGGGGTCGTGCAGATCCGCAGCGGTGATGCGGATGACCTTCCAGCCCAGCGCCTCGAGCAGCCGGGTGCGGGCGATGTCGTGCTGCCACTGGCGTCGGTCGGTGCGGTGGTGGTCGCCCTCGTACTCCACCACCACCTTTGCGCTGCGCCACACGAAGTCTCCACGCGCGACGAACTGGCCGCCTTCGTCGCTGATGACGCCGTTGAGCTCGGGCTCCGGCAGGGACGCATCGGCGAAGACCAGCCTGGCCCGGGACTCCATCGGCGAGCCAGAGCCGACGCGCAACAGCGCGGCTGCCTGGCGCAGCGCTCGCACCCCACGGCGGACCTCCGTGCCCGCGGCGAGTGCGCGCAGGTCCGGCAGCAACGCGGGAACCCGCGCGACGAATGCGTCACCGGCGATCACGAGGTCGGTGCGCGAGATGCCGGGGAGCGACGCAAGGTCCGCCCAGGTCCATGCCTCTGACGTGACCCGGTGCCCACGCAGCTCGACCAGCTCACGGTGCTCCAGGCCGCGGTGTCCCAACACGCCTGGCCGTCTCACCTGGGTCGCGGAGGTGGGTCGGCTCACGTGGAGCGGTTCGTCCAGGAACTCGCGCTTCGGCAGGGGCAGCCGGTAGAGCCGGGCAGCGGTCAGGTGGGACCAGGCCCACGGGTCTGGAAGGGTCAACGCCACCTGTCGGGCGCGCTGCTCGAGGTCGGTGGCAGCCACGAGGCTCCGCACGCCGCGGGTCGGGCGGTGGAGGTCTGTCCGCCGCAGCCTGCTGGCGGGCACGTCCAGGTCCCGCGCGTCCGCGACGCGGAAGGCTGCGTCGCGCAGGGAGGGCGGGAGCGGGGACAAGGCACGAGCCACACGGTCCAGCCTGACCGAGAGCCCAGCCCAAGGACCCGGGTTGTCCACACCCCCCGCTGAGTGAGCGCCAAGTGCCTGAATCGGGCCGTCGTGGAGACACTTCGCGCTCACTGAACGCAGCTGGGCGGGGGGAGCAGCACGGGTCAGCGTCGCGCGTCAGCGACGCGGGTCAGCGGGCGGCGGGGGTGGTGGCGAAGGTGACGGTCACGGTCGTGGCCGAGCCGCCCTTGGCCCTGGTCCAGGTCCAGCCCTCGGGGTCGCGCGTGCGGGTCCACTGCCTGGCCCCGACCCGCACCTTCGTGGCGCCGTACTGCGACGCCTTGGCGACGGCGAACGAGCCTGCGCTCCAGGCGCCGCGCTCGCTGCCGGCGCGCACGGTGAGCGTTCGCCCGCTGACGGTGGCCTTCGTGCCGAGCTCCTTGGAGAGGGCGTCGCGCAGGGCGCTCGGGGTGCCCTGGCCGGCCTGGTCGAGCCGGCACCCGAGGCCACCGGGGGAGTGGCCGCTGAGTGCCGAGGCCATGATGCGGCCCTCCTGCTCGTGGTCGGCGTAGGCCTCGGGGTAGGCCGAGCGCTGCACCTTCTGCGCGATCTCGGTGATGCGCATCTGCTCGTAGCCGTCGATCTTCACCAGCGCGTCGTAGAACTTGTTCGTGGCGTAGACCGGGTCGAGGATCTGCTTCTCGGTGCCCCAGCCCTGGCTCGGCCGCTGCTGGAACAGCCCGACGGAGTCGCGGTCGCCGTAGGTGAGGTTGCGGAGCTTGGACTCCTGGAGCGCCGTGGCGATCGCGATGGTGCCCGCCCGCGCGGGCAGGCCGCGTTTCTCCGCGATGGCCACCATCGTGGCCGCGTACGCGGTCTGGCTGGGGTCGAAGTCCACGCTCGTACCCAGCGCGGTGGCCTGGCAGCGGGGGCCGCCGAGGTTGTGCACCACGCCGCGTACGCCGACCCAGCCGGCGAACACGAGCCCTGCCGCGAAGAGCAGCAGGACGAGCCGGGTGACCAGGCGCCGGGTCCTCGACGGGGTCGACTGCTCGGCGAGGACCACCCCCCGCCTGGTGCGTGCCACGGCTAGTCGTTCGCGTGGAGTGCCGAGTTGAGGACGATGCCGTGCCCGTCGCGGGCCTTGGCCTCGACGGTGCCGCTCACCGAGTTGCGGATGAACAGCAGGTTGTCCTGGCCGGAGAGCTCGCGGGCCTTGACGACCCGGCCGTCGGCCAGGGTCACCTTGGTGCCGGCGGTGAGGTAGAGCCCGGCCTCGACGACGCAGTCGTCCCCGAGCGCGATGCCCAGGCCCGACTCCGCGCCGAGCAGGCAGCGCTCTCCGACGCGGACGCGCTCGGTGCCACCGCCGGAGAGGGTGCCCATGGTGGACGCGCCGCCACCGACGTCGGACCCGTCGCCGACGACGACGCCCTGGGAGATGCGGCCCTCGACCATGGAGCTGCCCAGGGTGCCGGCGTTGTAGTTGACGAAACCCTCGTGCATCACGGTGGTGCCGGGGGCGAGGTGGGCGCCGAGCCGCACGCGGTCGGCGTCGGCGATGCGGACTCCTGCGGGCACGACGTAGTCGACCATGCGCGGGAACTTGTCGATCCCGAGCACGTTGACCGGCCCGCGGGCACGCAGGCGGGCGCGGGTCAGCTCGAAGCCGTCGACCGCGCAGGGGCCCTGGGTGGTCCAGACGACGTTGGCGAGGGCGCCGAAGATGCCGTCGAGGTTGATGCTGTTGGGCTCGACGAGGCAGTGCGAGAGCAGGTGCAGGCGCAGGTAGGCGTCGCTGGCGCCGGCCGGTGCGGCATCGAGGTCGACCTCGACGTCGACGACCTCACGCCGGACGCGGCGCACCTCGTCCTCGCCCGCCAGGGCCTCGAGCTCGGCCGGGGCAGCCGCGCCATCCGGTCGCGCGCCCAGCGTCGGCTGCGGGAACCACGTGTCGAGGACGGTCCCGTCGTCGGTCGTCGTCGCCAGTCCGAAACCCCACGCGCTGCGCCCACTGCTCATGGCGACCAGCCTAGGGGAGCAGAGGAGCCGATCCTGACGCTGGATAGGCTCACGGCATGGCGAACGACCTGGACGACAACCGCACGCACGAGCCCGCTCCGGGCGACCCCGCCCCCCTCGACCTGACCGCCGACGTCGTCAGCCTCACCGCTGCCCTGTGCGACATCGAGTCGGTCAGCCGGGACGAGCAGCGGGTCTGCGACGCCATCGAGTCAGCGCTCGAGCCGCTCGAGCACCTCACCGTCACCCGCATCGGCAACACCCTCGTGGCGCGCACCGAGCTCGGCCGCGACGAGCGCGTCGTCCTCGCCGGCCACATCGACACGGTGCCGCTGACGGTCGACCCGCCCAACCTGCCGGCCCACCGCGAGGGCGACGACCTGTGGGGCCGCGGGACCGTCGACATGAAGGGCGGTGTCGCCGTGCAGCTCAAGGCCGCCCTGGTCGCAGAGCCCAGCCGCGACCTCACCTTCGTCTTCTACGAGGGCGAGGAGATCGACAGCGAGTACAACGGGCTTCTCCACATCCAGCAGCAGCGCCCCGACCTCATCGAGGACGCCGACTTCGCGGTGCTGCTCGAGCCGACGGGCTCCATCGTCGAGGGCGGCTGCAAGGGCACCCTGCGGGCCGAGGTCGTCACCAAGGGCATCGCCGCCCACAGCGCGCGACCCTGGAACGGGCACAACGCCATCCACGACGCCGCCGAGGTCCTGGCGCGGCTCGCGGAGTACCAGCCGGAGACGGTCGTGGTCGACGGCCTGGAGTACCGCGAGGCGATGAACGCCGTGGGCATCACCGGTGGCATCGCGGGGAACGTCATCCCCGACCGGTGCGTGGTGACGGTCAACTACCGCTACGCGCCCGACAAGTCCGAGGACGACGCGGCGGCCCTGGTCGACCAGCTGTTCAGCGGGTTCGTCGTCACCATCAAGGACAACGCAGGAGGTGCGCGCCCGGGACTCGACCTGCCGGCGGCACAGGGGTTCGTCGCGGCGCTGGGCGTCGACGTCGTCGCCAAGCAGGGCTGGACCGACGTGGCCCGCTTCGCCGCCATGGGCGTGCCGGCGGTGAACTTCGGCCCCGGTGACCCCAACCTCGCCCACCACGACGAGGAGCGCTGCCCGGTCCCGCAGCTGGAGTCGGCAGAGGCGGCCCTGCTGCGCTGGCTCGCGTAGGTTGGCGCGCGTGAGCGACAAGCCCGAGCAGACCCGTACGGCCGGCGCGACCGAGCAGCCGGTCGAGGCGGGGAGCCCCGTCCGACCGCACGACTTCGACTACCACACGGGCCCGGTGACCCTGCGCGGCTCGCGCGTCCCGGCGAGCACGACCGACCAGCGCCTTCTCGACAGCCGCGGGTCCACCGAATGGCTGCACACGGACCCGTGGCGGGTCATGCGCATCCAGAGCGAGTTCGTCGAGGGCTTCGGCGCGCTGGCCGAGCTCGGACCGGCGGTGAGCGTCTTCGGCTCGGCGCGCACGGAGCCCGGCACGGCCTACTACGAGCTCGGCACCGAACTGGGGCGTGCCCTGGTCGAGGCGGGGTATGCCGTCATCACCGGCGGTGGGCCCGGCGCGATGGAGGCGGCGAACCGGGGTGCCATCGAGGCCGGCGGCGCCTCGGTCGGGCTCGGGATCGAGCTCCCCTTCGAGCAGGGGCTCAACGAGCACGTCAACCTCGGCGTCAACTTCCGCTACTTCTTCGCCCGCAAGACGATGTTCGTCAAGTACGCGCGCGGGTTCATCGTGCTCCCAGGCGGCTTCGGGACCCTGGACGAGCTGTTCGAGGCGGTGACGCTCGTGCAGACACGCAAGGTCACTTCGTTCCCGATCGTCCTCATCGGCACCGAGTACTGGGGTGGGCTGTTCGACTGGCTGCGCGGCGCGGTCCTGGAGGCGGGCACCGTCAACGCCAAGGACATCGACCTGCTCCACCTCACCGACGACGTGGCTGAGGCCGTCCGCATCGTCACCCTCGCCGACGAGGAAGTCACCGCCAGACGACCCGAGTGAGCCATGGACTGCGGCCGTGGTCCTGGCGGATGATGGTCAGGTGACCATCTCGCCGCTGCCGAGGCACGGTGACGTCGTCGTCGGACGGGACGTCGCCGGTCGCACGCTGCGCGTCTCGGGGCACCCGGAGTCCGGGCGGGTGGTGCTGTCGATCTGGCAGGACGGCGTCTGCCGGGCCACGGTGCGCCTGCTGCCCGAGGACGTGCCCGCCGTGGTCGAGATGCTCGCGCGCAGCGCCGTCGCGCACGCCGACTCCGACGACGAACCGGCGCTCGGGCTCGACACCGCAGGCTGATCCCCGGCTGGCCTCGACCTCCCGCTCCCCGGCGCTGGTCTCCCGCTGCTCGTGTGGCCACGCACCGCGGGGTGGATAGGAAGTCCTGAGGAACTCGTGCGACTATCACCTGCGTGATCTGGGTCCTGTTCATCGCCGTCGCCGTCCTGCTGGTGGGGGGATTCGCCGCGCTCGTGACCGGCCGGCTGCACTACGACCCGCTCGCCGAGGCGACCACGACCCAGAGCGAGCCCCACCTGCCCGACGGCTTCGCGGCCGACGAGATCTCCGCGCTGCGCTTCGACACCGCGCTGCGCGGCTACCGCATGGACCAGGTCGACACGGTCCTCGACCGGCTGCAGGACCGCATCGCCGAGCTGGAGCAGCGCGTGGCCGAGCCGCAGGAGCGCGTCGAAGCGCCTCACGACGGCACCGACGCGCTGCGCTGACACCATGGCCGCCCTCCACCTGGTCCGCGAGACCTCCGCGACCCCCGCGCAGGTCTGGGACGTCGTCGCCGCCTTCGACGGGTACGGCGCGTGGATGCCCATGACGCGCATGGTCACCGACGAGGGGCAGCCCCGCGTGGGGTGGGGCTTCGCCGGCCTCACCGGTCTCGGCCGCCTGGCCTTCTCCGACTCGATGCTCGTGACCCGCTGGGACCCGCCGGCCGACGGCACCACAGGCGTCTTCCGCGTCGTCAAGACGGGACGGCTGCTCGGCGGCTGGGCGGAGGTCACGGTGTCGCCGAGGGACGACGGTGGCTCGCGGCTCGACTGGGTGGAGGACGTCGTCGTGCGGCCGCTGCCCTTCAAGCGCTTCTTCGACCCGCTGCTCGACCGCGCGAGCGCCTGGCTCTACGGCCGCGCCATCGACGCGATGCTGGTGCGGGCGGCGTCCCGCCGGATCCCGCGGTGACCGGCCTCTCCACCGGTGCGGACGGGCTCACCCGCTGCGCGTGGGCCGGTGCGACGCCGGACTACCTCGTCTACCACGACACCGAGTGGGGCGTACCCGTCCACGGTGAGCAGGCGCTGTACGAGCGCCTCACCCTCGAGGCGTTCCAGTCCGGCCTGTCGTGGCTGACGATCCTGCGCAAGCGCGAGGCCTTCCGTGCCGCGTTCGCCGGCTTCGACGCCGAGGTCGTCGCGCGCTTCGACGAGCGCGACCGCGAGCGGTTGATGGCCGACGCGGGCATCGTGCGCAACCGCCTCAAGGTCGACGCCGCCATCCGCAACGCCGCTGCCGTCCTGGCCCTGCGCGAGCAGGGCGGGCTCGACGCCTTCATCTGGTCGCACGCGCCCGCGGATCACCAGCCACCGCGCTCGGTGGCGGAGCTGCGCGCGACCTCCCCGGAGAGCATCGCGCTCGCCAAGGGCCTCAAGAAGGCCGGGTTCGTCTTCGTCGGCCCCACGACGATGTATGCCGCGATGCAGGCGTGTGGCCTCGTCGACGACCACCTGGCCGGGTGCCACCGCGCGGCAGCCCTGGGCAGCGGGACGGCCGGCGAGCGGTCATGATGCGCACCCTCACCGCGAGGGTGGCCCTGACCTACCTGGGACTGCGGGCGGTGTCGGCCCTGCTGCTGCTGCTCGCCAGCCGCGACCAGGTCGTCATGCCGGACTGGACCGGCCCGAGCGTCGAGTTCATCGACATGACGGTGCTGTGGGACGGCAGCTGGTACCGCCACGTCGCCGAGCACGGGTACCCCACCGTGCTACCGGTCGACCCGGCCAGCGGGCACGTGGCCCAGAACGCCTGGGCGTTCTACCCGCTGTTCCCGCTGCTGTCGCGGATGCTCATGGGCGTCACCGGGCTGGGGTTCCCGGCCGTGGCCTCGACACTGGCCCTGCTGTGCGGACTGGGGGCAGCCGTCCTCATGGCGCGTCTGCTCGCCGACCGGGTCGGGCCGGCGGTCGCGCTCGGGGCGGTGGCCGTGTGGGCGGCGTTCCCGGCGTCGGTCTCGCTCCAGCTGGCCTACACCGAGTCGATGGCGATGCTCGTGCTCTGCGGACTCCTGTGGGCGGTGATGCGCCGGAGCTGGGGTGTGGTGGCCGTGCTGGCGCTGGTCCTCGGGCTGACGCGCCCCATCGCCGTCCCCGTCGTGGCGGTCGTCGCCGTCGCGGCCTGGCTGCGCTGGCGGTCGCGGGAGCGGGACCCGCTGCGCCGGGGCGAGCTCCTCGCCATTGGCGCGGCCCTTGCCACCTCCTGCCTGGCGGCCGTGCTGTGGCCGCTGGTCGCCTGGTACGTCACAGGCTCCCGCACCGCGTACACCGACACCATGGCGTCCTGGCGGGTAGGCAACCACATCGAACCGCTCAAGCCGTGGCTGGGCATGTCGCAGTGGGCCTTCCGCGACTTCGAGGGGGCGGCGGTCTTCGGCCCCGTCGGCCTTGCCGCGCTCGTGACGACCATCGTGGTGCTCACCTGCGGTCCCTGGGCCACGCGGCTCGGGCCGGAGCTGCGCACCTGGTGCCTCGCCTACCCTGCCTACCTCGCCCTCGTGCTGGACCCCTTCACCAGCATCTTCCGCTACGCGCTGCCCCTGTTCCCCCTCGTCGCCGTCGTGCTGGGCGGGGGATGGGTCACCCGGACCGCGCGCTGGCTGTGGGTGCGCGTCGGGGTGCTGGTCGCGCTCGGCGTGGTGGGCCAGGCGGCGTGGATCTGGAAGCTGCTCGTCTACCACCCCCCAGCGGACTACCCGCCGTGACCGCCCCCACCGCTCCTGCCGGTCTCGGCGGTCGCCGTCTGCCCTCGCTGCTGACCTCCGACGGACGCAGCGCCGCCGCCGGGTGGGCTCTGCGCCGACCCGTCGTGTTCCTCGTGCTCTGGTACGCCGTGACCCGGGTCCTCGTGCTCCTCGCCATGTGGGTGGCCGCGACGTGGTTCCAGACGCCTGCCGGGGTGGGCCACCTGCACCCGTCGGTGGGCGACATCCTCGAGAGCTGGGACAGCGTCTGGTACCGGCGCATCGCGACCGGCGGCTACCCGGTGCCACTGCCGGCCGACCCCGAGACCGGGCTGCTCACCTACAGCGCCTGGGCCTTCTACCCGGCGTTCCCCATGCTCGTGCGGGTCCTCATGTGGACCGGCCTGCCGTTCGAGCTCGCCGCCGTCGCGCTCAACCTGGTGCTCGGCGCCGCCTGCACGGTGCTGGTCTGGAAGTGCTTCAACTTCGCCCTGCACGCAGCGCCCCAGCCGGCGCGTGAGCGCCTCGCGCTCGTGGCCGGCCTGCTGTGGTGCCTGTACCCCGCCACGGCCATCCTCGTCATGCCCTACACCGAGGCGCTCGCGGGCGCCCTCATCGCGCTCTCGCTGCTGCTGCTCATGCGGCGCAGCTACGCCCTGGTCGCGGTCGTGGCCATCGCCCTCGGCTTCACCCGGGCCGCGGCCCCGGCGATCGCCTGCGCGGCGATCGCCCACCTGGTGCTGCGCTGGCGCGAGGACCGCGCCGCGGGGACCCGGCCCCTCAGTGGGCAGCGCACCTCGGCCGTCGCCATGCTGGCGGCCACGGCCGCCTCCTCGCTCGCGTGGCCCGTGGTGGTCGGCCTCGCCAGCGGCCTGCCCATGGCCTTCTTCGACGTGCAGGCGGCCTGGGGGCAGAAACCGGAGTCGGGCCCCTTCGTGCTCTGGCTCGCCTGGGCCTGGGACGCGCACGGCGTCGTCGGCGTGGCCGTCCTCGTCGGACTCGTCGCGACCTACATCGCCCTCATCCTCGGGCGCCACGGCAGGTGGCTGGCCATCGAGCTGCGGGTGTGGGCGCTGGCCTACCCCCTCTACCTGCTCGCCGTGGTCCGGCCCATCACCAGCATGTGGCGGTTCCTGCTGCTCGACTTCCCGATCGCCGCGCTCGTCGCGTCGGTGGCGATGCGCACGTCCACGGGGGCCTCGGTGGTGCCGCACTGGCGCCGGCGGGTGGGGCTGGTGGCGCTGGCCCTGCTCGCGGGGCAGCTGTGGTTCACCTGCACCCTGCTCACCTACGTGCCGTGGGCCGCGACCCCGCCCTGACCTGGCCCGGCCCCGTCAGCTCCCGCTGAAGACCGGCTTCTCCTTGGCCAGGAACGCCGCGACCGCCGCCTTGTGGTCAGCGCTCGCGCCCGTGCGAGCCATGTACTCCGCCTCCTGCGCCAGCGACGCGGTCAGGTCGTGCCCCGCGCTGAACGCGACCGCGCGGCGGATCGAGCCGTAGGCCAGCGTGGGGCCCTGGGCGAGCGTGGTGGCGAGCTCGGTGACCGTCGCCTCGAGGTCCTCCGCCGGGACGACCCTGGTCACCATGCCGAGGGAGAGGCACTCGTCGGCGGGGACGGTGCGGGGGAGGAGCAGCAGCTCCTTCGCGCGGGCCGGCCCGACGAGCCGCTGCAGGGTCCAGGAGGAGCCGGAGTCGCACGACAGGGCGATGCCCGCGAAGGCGAGGTTGAACCCGGCTGTGTCGACCATGACCCGGAAGTCCGCCGCCATCGCGAACGCCGCCCCGGCGCCGGCGGCCACCCCGTTGACCGCGGCCACGACGGGCTTGTCCATCGTGGTGAGGAGCTCGACGATCGGGTTGTAGTGCTCGGGCACGGTGCGCCACAGCGACTCGTCGTCGGCCTGCTGTAGGCGGATGTGCTCGCGCAGGTCCTGCCCGACGCAGAACGCCCGACTGGTGCCGGTGAGCACGACGCAGCGCACCTGCGGGTCGTCCGCGACCTCGGTGAGGGCGGCCAGCAGGGCCTCCTTGGTGGGGGTGTCCAGGGAGTTCATCGCGTCGGGCCGGTTGAGGCGCACGGTGGCGACCGCCCCGGCCCGCTCGACGACCACGGGGTCCTGCGCGGTGGGCTGGTCGGCGGGTTGCGGCGATGCGGGGGTCTGCGTCATGGCGCCATCATGCCGTGCCGCAGGTCAGCGCCCCGGGACGGATTTCGCCTGCGGGCCCCTTCACGGGATAATGGAGCAAATCTGGCACGCACGGGGCGGAACTCAAGCACTGGCGTGGACCCGCGTGCCCAGCAGCAGACCACGCCATACGGAAGGGACAGACCCATGGCGGCAATGAAGCCGAGGACTGGCGACGGCCCGCTCGAGGTGACCAAGGAAGGTCGCGGCATCGTGCTGCGCATGCCCCTCGAGGGTGGCGGTCGTCTCGTGGTCGAGATGACGCCGGACGAGGTCCGCGCGCTGGGCGACGCCATCGACAACTGCGAGGGCCTCAAGTAGGGCTGCTTCCCCACCTGTTCGAGGACCCCCACCGGCCGACGCCGGTGGGGGTCCTCGCACCTCCGGGCACCTGTCGGGGCGACCCCGCTCCGTACACGGCCACGACCCCGGTGGGTAGGGTCGCCCTCGTGCCCACCCCGCAGCTGACCGACCCCGCCACCAGCCGGTGGTCCGTGCTCCCCGACGCCCTCGGCGACGTGCTCGCGGACCTCGACCCGACCGACCTGCTGCTCGCGGTCCCCGTCCCGGCCGACGGCCTCGGCCAGGACGAGCAGGCCGGTGCCGCGCTGGCGCTCATGGGCCTCGCCGCTGCCGATGTCGAGGCGGCCCACGAGCCCTCGTCCGAGGCCGGGGCGACGACACGCATCCCTCTCGTACCCGGTGAGCGCGCCGCGCGCGCGGTGCTCCTGGTCGGCGTTGGCAAGGGCACGGCCGCGGACCTGCGGACGGCCGGGGCAGCGCTGGGTCGCGCGGGCAGGGGACAGGCCGACCTGGTCGTGGCCGTCGGCGCGCTGGCCGAGGCGCCCGAGTCCGCTGGCGCGCTCGCCGAGGGGATCGCCCTGGGCGGCTACACCTCGCCGCGCTGGCTCTCCGAGGGCACGACGCCCTCCAAGCCCACGGTCTCGGCCGTGACCCTCGTGGGTGCGGTGGACGAGCGGGCCGTCCTGCGCGCGGTGGCGCGGGCCCGGGCCACGATGCTGGCCCGCAACCTCGCGGTCGTTCCCTCCAACACCAAGAACCCCGCCTGGATGGCCGCCCAGGCACGAGCCATCGGTCGCCGCACGGGGCTCGAGGTCAAGGTCTGGTCCGACCGCGACCTGCGCGCCGAGGGTTTCGGCGGCCTGCTCGCCGTGGGCGCCGGATCGGTGACCCCGCCGCGCCTCGTGCAGCTCTCGTACGCCCCGCAGGCGGCCACCGCTGCCACTCCGCACGTGGTGCTCGTGGGCAAGGGCATCACCTTCGACACCGGTGGCCTCGACATCAAGCCGGCCGAGGGCATGCTGGCGATGAAGACCGACATGTCCGGCTCCGCCGTCGTCCTCGCGGTCCTCGCGGCCTGCCGGGAGCTCGAGGTGCCGGTCCGCGTGACCGGGCTGCTCGCCCTCGCCGAGAACGCCGTGGGCGGCGCCGCCTACCGCCCCTCCGACGTGGTCACCATGTACGGCGGGCGCACGGTCGAGATCGGGAACACCGACGCCGAGGGCCGCATGGTCATGGCCGACGCGCTGGCCTACGCCGACGCGCACCTCGACCCCGACGTGCTGCTCGACATCGCGACCCTCACCGGGGCGGCCCGCGTCGCCCTGGGCCGCACGATGGCGCCGGTCTACGCGACCGACGACGGCCTCGGCGACGCCCTCGTCGCCGCCGGACGCGCGACCGGGGAGCTGCTGTGGCCGTTCCCCCTGGTCGAGGACTACCGCCCTTCGCTGGACAGCCCCGTCGCCGACGTCAACCACATCGCGGGCACTCCCGTCGGCGCCGGCTCGATCACGGCAGCATTGTTCCTGCGCGAGTTCGTGGGCGAGCGTCGCTGGGCGCACCTCGACATCGCCGGGGTGGGACGCTCCGACGTCGACCGCGGGCTCCTCACCAAGGGCGGGACGGGCTTCGGTGCCCGCCTGCTGCTCACCTGGCTGGAGGAGATGGCATGAACGCGGGATACGGGTTGTCGGTGCGCTGGTCGCTGGAGGACGCACCCTCCGACGTGGCGACCTCGCTGCGGGACTACGTCGTGGGCACGTCGATGGCGAACTTCATGTTCCTCGACGGCCTCGCTTTCAAGACGTGGCGCATGGTCGAGGGCGAATGGTTCGAGGGCACCTACGTGTTCGACCAGCAGGTCTACCGCGACGACTTCCTCGAGGAGTTCGCCCGGACGGCGGCGGACTCGGCGGGCAGCTCGATCATCGGGTCGGCCCCCATCCTGATGGAGCCGTTCGAGGTCGTCGCGATCGCCGAGGGGCCCGAGCGGTTCCGCCGCGGCCCCGGCCCCGGCACGGCCTGAGGCTGCGCCGCCCGAGGCTCAGGCCGGGTCTGGAACGGGTGCCTCAGCGCTTGACGGCGGCGAGCACGCCGTCGCCGACGGGCAGCAGCGCGGGCACGAGGCGCTCGTCGTCGCGCAGCTTCTTGCCCAGGTCGCGCAGCACCGTGGTCTGCGGGTCGCGGGAGGCCGGGTCGGCGACCTTGTCGTGCCAGAGCATGTTGTCCAGGACGAGGACACCGCCGGAGCGCAGCAGCCGGATGGCGTGCTCGACGTACTGGGGGTACTCGGCCTTGTCGCCGTCGACGACGACCATGTCGTAGGCGCCGTCGGTCATGCGGGGGAGGACGTCGAGCGCGCGGCCGGTGATGACGCGGGTCCGCTGGTGGGCGATGCCCGCCTCGGCGTACGCCTTCTTGGCGACGCCCTGGTGCTCGGCCTCGACGTCGATCGTGGTGAGGATCCCGTCCTCGGGCATGCCCTGCAGCATCCACAGGCCGGAGGTGCCGGCACCGGTGCCGATCTCGACGACCGACCGGGCCTTCGCTGCCGCCGCGAGCAGCCGCAGCAGCACCCCGGCGCCGTTGCCGACGGGGGTCGCCCCGAGCTCCTCGCCACGGCGGCGGGCGCCCTCGATGACCTCGTTCTCGGCGACGAACTCCTCGGCGTACGCCCAGCTGGCCGGCTTCTGTGCACTCATGCGGGAAACCCTACTGCCGCGGGCCCACCGCACCGTGCGCACGACGTACAGGAAACAATCAGGTTGGTGGGGAACCATTCACACCGTCCGGTCGTCTGGACCGGATGCATGTGGTGAGCGCCGTCAGGCGCCCGACGGAGGTGAGGGACGTGACCGCGACCGACACGATCGGCCCGGCCCGAGGGGATGTCCACGGTGATGTCCGGGGTGACGTCCAGGAGGCCCCCGCGTGGGTCCCCCCCACGTGGGAGGAGATCGTCGAGCAGCACTCCGCGCGCGTCTACCGCCTCGCCTACCGGCTGACCGGCAACCCGCACGACGCCGAGGACCTCACCCACGACGTGTTCATCCGCGTCTTCCGGTCGCTGCACAGCTACCAGCCGGGCACGTTCGAGGGCTGGCTGCACCGCATCACCACCAACGTCTTCCTCGACAAGATGCGCCGCAAGCAGCGGATCCGCTTCGACGCCCTGTCCGACGAGAGCGCCGCCCGCCTGCCCACCCGTGAGGCGGGCCCCGAGGCCGCGTACGACGCCACCCACTTCGACGACGACGTGCAGCGCGCGCTCGACGCCCTGTCACCCGACTTCCGCGCCGCCGTGGTGCTGTGCGACATCGAGGGCCTGTCCTACGAGGAGATCGCGGCCACCCTGGGCGTCAAGCTCGGTACGGTGCGCTCGCGCATCCACCGCGGCCGCGCCCAGCTGCGCGAGGCCCTGGCCCACCGCGACCCCTCGCTCGCCCGTCCGGCCCTCGACGTCGACCGCACCCCGGCCCCCCGGCGCCGGCTCCCGGTCATCGGCCGAGCGGTGCCGGGGTCGCGGTGAGCCGGCTCGGGCTGCCCGGAGCCGCCAGTCGCTGCCTCGGGGCCGACCTGACCGCCTACGCCGACCGCACGCTGGACGCCGCCACGCTGCTGCGGTGGGACCGGCACGTCGTGGCCTGCGCCTGCTGCCGCGCCGCCGTCGAGGACGAGCGGCGGGTGCTCGCCGCGCTGCGCTCACCCTCCGCCTCACGCGTCCCCGGTGACCTGCGGGGCATGCTGCTGGCGATGGGCGCCGAGCTGTCGGCGTCGTCCCCGGCGGACGACCGGCCTGACGCGGGCCCGGCGGTGCGCCGCCCGGCCGTGCCCCCGGTGCCCGTCGCGCCCGTACGGGTCGTGGACCGGGGTGCGCCGGCCCTTCACCGCTCCGCCCGCCGCGCGACCGTGTTCGCCGGACTCGCGGCGGGAGCCACCGCCGCCGCGGCCTGGAGCCTGGTCGTGACCGGTGGCGGGGTGGCGTCGCCCGCTCCCACCGTCACCCCCGGCACCGTGCAGCCCGTCAGGCCCGCCGGCCCGGTGTTCGCCACCGCCGTCTTCACCGTCCCCGGCCTCGGGGCGCGCTCAACCCCCGGCCGCAGCACCACGTCCGCCCCCGGCGTGGGCACTGCGCGGTTCGGTTCGGCACAATCGACGCCATGAGCGACGAGCGGGACCCGGCCACCGACACCCCCGGCCCCGACCAGCGGAGGGTCCCCGAGGGCGGGGAGTGGTCCGGCACGCAGGGGTCTGCGGCACAGGGGTCTGCGGCACGCGAGTCTGCGGCACACGAGTCTGCGGCACACGAGCCGGCCGCGCCACGCGAGGACGTGCAGTGGCACGAGGACCAGCACGCGTCGCAGCCGTGGGACCCGTGGGCCCCGCCGCCCGCCGAGGCCGCCCAGCCCGTCGACCAGACCCAGCCGGTCGCTGCCGACCACACGCAGCCCGTCGACCAGACCCAGCCGGTCGCTGCCGACCACACGCAGCCCGTCGACCTGTCGCACACCCAGGAGATCTCGGGTGCTCCCGGGGTCGGCGATCCCCAGCACGGCACGCCGCACCGCGAAGACGCCCCGCGCCACGACGCCCCGACCGCCTGGGCCCACGAGCCGACCGGCTGGCCGGGTGACCAGGCCGCGCACGGCGGTCAGGCCCCGCTCGGGAGCTCGCCGGTGCCCGGCGCCCAGGCCGACCCCGGAAGCCACAGCCACACGTCTGCAGCCGCGGCGGGGCAGGCGGCCGGCGTGCCGACCGCCGCAGCCCACGGCGGGTGGGACCCCATCACGGCCGACCACGCCGACGGCGGGTACGGCGGCCAGCGGGCCCGGTGGGCCGGCGACCACCCCGTACCGGCCACCGCCCCCCATCAGAAGGGACCGGGCTGGGGCGCGCTCGTGGCCGTCGCCGCTGTCGCGGCGCTCGTCGCGGCCACGCTCGGTGGCATGTTCGGCGGCTGGCTCGGCGCCACCGACCGGCTCGGCTTCGGCCGCCTGGACCGCACGCCGACCTCGATCCCGTCCGCGGGCGCGGGCGCCACGGCGCGGCCCGAGGGGTCCATCGCCAACATCGCGGCCAAGGCGCTGCCCAGCGTCGTGACCATCAAGGTCAAGGGCGCCGACGGCGCAGGCACGGGGTCGGGGTTCGTCCTCGACCGTGACGGCCACATCATCACCAACAACCACGTGGTCGCCAGCGCAGCCGACGGCGGCACGATCAAGGTCGAGCTCTCCAACGGCACCGAGATCAGCGCGACGATCGTGGGCCGGGACGGCTCCTACGACCTCGCCGTCCTCAAGACCTCCCGCACCGACCTGCAGCCCCTGGTCATGGGGTCGTCCAAGGACGTCGTCGTCGGCGACCAGGTCATCGCGGTCGGGGCGCCGCTCGGCCTGGAGTCCAGCGTCACGTCCGGCATCGTCAGCGCGCTCGACCGCCCGGTGAGCCCCGGCGGCGACGGCGACCAGCAGTCCTTCATCAACGCGATCCAGACCGACGCGGCCATCAACCCCGGCAACAGCGGCGGCCCGCTGCTGGACATGCAGGGCCACGTCATCGGCATCAACTCCGCGATCGCCCGCATCCCCGGCTCGAGCGACAGCCAGTCCGGCAACATCGGCGTCGGCTTCTCGATCCCCAGCGACCAGGTCGTCAAGACCGCCCAGCAGCTCATCAAGACCGGCAAGGCCGAGCACCCGGTCATCGGCGTCATCCTCGACCGCCAGTACACCGGCGAGGGCGTCAAGATCCTCGAGTCCGCGTCCGGCGGCAGTGGCAACCCGGTCACACCCAACGGCCCGGCCGGCAAGGCGGGGGTCAAGCCCGGTGACGTGATCGTCGAGTTCGACGGCAGGCCGGTCAACGACCCCGACGACCTCGTGGTCGCGATCCGCGCCAAGAGCGTCGGTGACAGGGTGTCGATCAAGGTGCGCCGCGGGAGTGAGACGATCAGTGTGACGGTCACCCTGACCGGCACCTCGGGCAGCTAGGACGGAGCACTGTGCTTGACGTCAACGGGTGGGAGTTCGTCGCCCTGATCGTGCTCGCCGTGGTCATCCTCGGCCCCGAGCGGCTGCCCGAGTACGCCGCGAAGCTGGGCCGCTTCGTCCGCCAGGCCCGCGCGATGGCCGAGGGCGCGAAGGGGCAGCTGCGCGAGCAGATGGGTCCCGAGTTCGACGACATCAACTGGAAGCAGTACGACCCGCGGCAGTACGACCCGCGCCGGATCGTCCGCGAGGCGCTGTTCGACCCGCCCCCGGACGCCGAGGAGGCCGGGGTGCCGACCCCGGCGGTGGTCGCCCACGACCCCGCGCTGGCGACGCCGTACGACGAGGACGCGACCTAGCCGGTCCTCAGCGGCCGACGGGGGAGAGGCCGAGCGAACGCCCGGCGAGCCCGCGCGAGCGGGAGGCGAGGCCGCGCGCGATGCCCCGCAGGGCCACGCCGGCGGCGGAGTCGGGGTTGCGCAGCACGACGGGCAGGCCCTCGTCGGCACCCTCGCGCAGGTTGGTGTCGAGCGGGATCTGGCCCAGCAGCGGCACGTCGGCGCCCACCGCGCGGGTGAGCGACTCGGACACACGCTGGCCGCCGCCCGAGCCGAAGATCTCCTGGCGCGAGCCGTCGGGCAGCTCGAGCCACGACATGTTCTCGATGACGCCGACGATCCGCTGGTGCGTCTGCAGGGCGATCGACCCGGCGCGCTCGGCGACCTCGGCGGCGGCCTGCTGCGGGGTGGTCACCACGAGGATCTCGGCGCCGGGGATGAGCTGGGCCACCGAGATCGCGATGTCACCGGTGCCGGGCGGCAGGTCGAGGAGCAGGACGTCGAGGTCGCCCCAGAACACGTCGCCGAGGAACTGCTGCAGCGCCCGGTGGAGCATGGGGCCGCGCCACACGACGGGCTGGTTGCCGGGGACGAACATGCCGATCGAGATGACCTTCACGTCGTGGCTCACCGGCGGCAGGATCATGTCGTCGACCTGCGTCGGGCGGTGCTCGACGCCGAGCATGCGCGGGACCGAGAACCCGTACACGTCGGCGTCCACGACGCCCACGCGCAGGCCGGAGGCGGCGAGCGAGGCCGCGAGGTTGACGGTGACCGAGGACTTGCCGACGCCACCCTTGCCGGACGCCACGGCGTACACGCGGGTGAGGCTGCCGGGCTTGGCGAAGGGGATCTCGCGCTCGGCGGTGCCGCCGCGCAGCTGGGTGCGCAGGGCGGTGCGCTGCTCGTCGCTCATGACGCCGAGGTCGACCTTCACGCCGGTGACGCCGGGCACGGCGGCCAGCGCGCGGGTGGTGTCCTTGGTGAGCGTGTCCTTCATCGGGCAGCCCGACACGGTGAGCAGGATCGTGACGGCGACGCGGCCGGCCTCGTCGACCGTGCAGCTCTCCACCATCCCGAGCTCGGTGACCGGCTTGCGGATCTCCGGGTCGATGACCGTGGCCAGGGCTTGGTGGAGGGCCTCGTCGGTCACTGGGGCTGCGGGGTGGGACATGCCCCCCATGCTAGGTCGCGGGCAGGTCGCGCGAAGAACCGGTGCCGCCGGCAGCGCTGTCGTCCTCGTCACTGCGCTGGCGCACCTCGAGCCCGCGGTCCTCCATCTCCTCGAGCAGGCTGCGCAGCTCGGAGCGGACGAAGTCGCGGGTCGCGGTGTCGCGCATGGCCAGCCGCAGCGCCGCGACCTCGCGGGTCAGGAACTCGGTGTCGGCGAGGTTGCGCTCGTCCCGCGCGCGGTCCTGCTCCAGGGCCACGCGGTCGCGGTCGGCCTGGCGGTTCTGCGCGAGCAGGATCAGGGGCGCGGCGTACGACGCCTGCAGGCTCAGCATGAGCGTGAGGAAGATGAACGCGTAGGGGTCCCAGCGCAGGTCGGCTGGACCGACGGCGTTCCAGCCGATCCACAGGACCACGAACGCGGTCATGTAGATGAGGAAGCGCGGTGTGCCCATGAAGCGGGCGAAGCGCTCGCTCCAGACGCCGAAGGTCTCCTGGTTGACGGATGGGCGGGGAAGCAGGGTACGGCGCGTCTCGCGCGGCTGGTCGAGCCGGGCGACGGCGCGGCCGGGGCGCTGGTCAGCCACGGGTCACCTCGTGCCGCTCCTCGCGCCAGTCGTCGGGGAGGATGTGGTCGAGCACGTCGTCGACGGTGACCGCGCCCACCAGCCGGCCGTCCGCGTCGACGACCGGGACGCCGACGAGGTTGTAGGTCGCGAGCATGCGCGTGACCTGGCCGAGCGGGGCGTCGGCCGTGAGCGGCTCGATCTCCTTGTCGAGGATGCCTCCGATGGAGCCGTGCGGGGGCTCGCGCAGCAGGCGCTGGATGTGCACCATGCCGAGGTACTTGCCCGTCGGCGTCTCGTGCGGTGCGCGGCAGACGTAGATGGTCGAGGCCAGGGAGGGGGAGAGCTCGACCCGACGGACGACGGCGAGGGCCTCGGCGATCGACGCCTCCGGCCCCAGGATCACCGGCTCGGTGGTCATCATGCCGCCGGCCGACTCCTCGTCGTAGGTCAGCAGGCGGCGCAGGTCGGCGGCCTCGTCGGGCTCCATGAGCTGGAGCAGCTCCTCCTGCTTCTCCGTCGTGAGGTTGTGCAGCAGGTCGGTGGCGTCGTCGGGCTCCATGGCCTCGAGCACGTCGGCGGCGCGCTCGACGGGCAGCGAGTCGAGGATCTCCACCTGGTCGTCCTCGGGCAGCTCCTCGAGGACGTCGGCCAGCTTGTCGTCGTCCATCGCCTCGGCCACCTCGGCCCGGCGCTTGGGGGACAGGTCGTGGATGACGTCGGCGAGGTCGGCGGACTTGAGGTCGTCGTAGGTCTCGAGCAGCAGCGCCGCCGACTGGCCGCTGGAGGACTGGTGGATGCCGCTGACGTCCTCGACGGGGACCAGCACCGTCGCTCCACGACGCCGGCGGAACGGCCCGAGGCTGCCACGGCCGGGACCGCCCTGGCGGACGAAGACCTTGGAGATGGACCAGTCGCGGCTGCGCTCCTGCTCGATGGCGACGTCCTCGACCGTCGCGGCGTACGGCCCCTCGGGGTCGGCCACGGTCACCGGGCGCTCGAGGATCTCGGCCATGACCAGGACCTCGTTGGTGCGCTGCTCGAAGCGGCGCATGTTGACCAGGCCGGTGGTGATGACCTGGCCGCCGTCGACGGAGGTCACCCTCGTCATGGGCACGAAGACGCGACGTCGGCCGGGCACCTCCACGACGAGGCCGATGACGCGGGGACGTCGCCGGGAGGCGCCGAACGTCACCACGACGTCGCGGACGCGACCCACCTGGTCGCCGAGCGGGTCGAACACGCTCAGGCTGGTCAGGCGGCCCACGAAGACACGCGACGGAGTGCTCACGCCGCAAGGCTATCCGGCTGGTCAGTCCCCGGCAGGGAGGTGGCTGCCGCGACGGCGGCGCGGGCGTCCACGCCAGTGCCACGGGCGCCAGTGGGAGGTCGTCGCGTCGGACGGCGGGACAGGCGCGGCCCCTGACCCCGCGCCGTACGAGCCAGGTGCCTCGAGCGGCGCCCCGAAGGGGGTGACGGCGCGGACGGTGCACTCGCGCGACCAGCGCTCGACCACGTCGTCGGTGGCGTTGAGGCGCCCGGCCTTGAGCGCCTCGGTGGCCGCGGCCCACTGCTCGTCCTGCGGGCCGACCTCGCGCACGCTGGCGTTGACGGTCAGGAGCCGGCCACCGTTGTCCTTGCTGCGCAGCACCAGCACGACCTCGGCAGGCAGCCACGGCAGCGTCTGCTCGCCCGGGCCCGAGACGACGTAGACGGTGTCGTCGGCCCACGCGTGCCAGAACGGCCAGGCGCGGTCGCCGGGCGGTTGCACCCACATCAGGCCGGACTTGGCGGCAGCCTCCGCGAAGAGCGCGGTGACGTTGAGCTGGGTGACCGCTGCCGGGCCCGCGCTCGCGTCAGCGGGGGTCGCGCCGGCCACGGCCGGGGCGGCGCCGGGCCCCTCGCTGGCGGTGTCGGTCACACGTGAACTGTGTCATAACCGCCCCGGCTGCGTCGCTGCTAGCGTCGCCGCGTGCGCAGCCCCAAGGACTTCTTCCGACCCCTGGCCGTGGGCGCTCCCGCCCCCCTCACGCAGGTGCCCGCGAGGCCCTCCCGGGTGATCCACTTCTTCGACCCGGGCAACGAGAAGATGGCGGCGAAGGTGCCTGCCATGGTGGGCACGGTCGACGTCCTGCTCGGCAACCTCGAGGACGCCGTCAAGGCCGACCGCAAGGTCGCGGCGCGCGAGGGGCTCGTGGCGATCGCCAAGGCCACCGACTTCGGCGACTCCACCCAGCTGTGGACCCGGGTCAACAGCCTCGACAGCCCCTGGGTGCTCGACGACCTCACCACCCTGGTCACCGAGATCGGCGACAAGCTCGACGTCATCATGGTGCCCAAGGTGCAGGGCCCGGAGGACATCCACTACGTCGACCGCCTGCTGGCCCAGCTCGAGGCCAAGGCGGGCCTGACCCGGCCGATCCTCGTGCACGCCATCCTCGAGACCGCCCGCGGCGTCGCCAACGTCGAGCAGATCGCCGGGGCGAGCCCGCGCATGCAGGGCATCTCCCTCGGACCCGCCGACCTCGCGGCCGACCGCCGGATGAAGACGACGCGCGTGGGCGGCGGCCACCCTGCCTACCTCGTGCGCCAGGACCCGCCCGCCGGCGTCGACGACGCGGTCCACGCGTCGCGGGCCACCTACCAGCAGGACCTGTGGCACTACACGATCGCCCGCATGGTCGACGCCTGCGCGATGCACGGGATCTTCCCCTACTACGGCCCGTTCGGGGACATCGCCGACGTCGTCGCCTGCGAGGACCAGTTCCGCAACGCCTTCCTGCTCGGCTGCGTCGGCACGTGGTCGCTGCACCCGGTGCAGGTCGAGATCGCCAAGCGGGTGTTCAGCCCCTCACCGGAGGACGTGGCGCACGCGCGTCGCGTGGTCGAGGCCATGGGTGACGGGACCGGCGCGGTGATGCTCGACGGCAAGATGGAGGACGACGCCTCCCTCAAGCAGTGCCTGGTCATGCTCGAGCTCGCGGAGCGGCTCGCCGCGCTCGACCCCGAGCTCGCGCAGGCGTACTCCGCGCAGTCGCCCCAGCCTGCGGGCGGGGGTGCGTGATGGGTGATCCCCACGGCTCGCAGGAGCAGGCGGCCTACCGTCCGCGGAGGTCCGTGCTCTACATGCCGGCGTCCAACGAGCGCGCGCTCGAGAAGGCCAAGTCACTGCCGGTCGACGCCCTGATCCTCGACCTCGAGGATGCCGTGGCCCCGGATGCAAAGGTGGAGGCGCGCGAGAACGCCTGTGCTGCAGCACGATCGGGTGACTACGGCCGGCGCGAGGTGACCATCAGGGTCAACGGCAGCGGCACCCAGTGGCACGAGGACGACCTGCGCGCGGTGTGCGCGGCCGGACCGGACGCCGTCGTGGTGCCCAAGGTCGAGTCCGCCGACGAGGTCCGTCGGCTCGTCGGGGCGATGGAGGCGGCGGGCGCGCCCGCGCACACCGAGCTCTGGGCCATGGTCGAGACCCCACGGGCGATGCTGCACTGCGAGGAGATCGCCGCCGCGTCCGACCGCCTGACCGTCCTGGTCATGGGCACCAACGACCTGGCCAAGGAGCTGCGGGCGGAGCACGTGCCCGGCCGGCAGCCGCTGCTCGCGGGCCTCGGCCTCTGCCTGCTGGCCGCCAGGGCCACCGGCAAGGCCATCCTCGACGGCGTCTACAACGACGTCCGCGACGCCGAGGGTTTCGCCGCCGAGTGCCGCCAGGGCCGGGAGCTCGGGTTCGACGGCAAGACGCTCGTCCACCCGGGTCAGGTCGAGGCCTGCAACGAGGTCTTCGCTCCCAGCCCCGAGGCCGTCGAGGAGGCCCGCGGCCTGCTCGCCGCCTGGGAGGCCGGCGCCGGGGCCGGGGTCGTGGTGCACCGGGGCCGGATGGTCGAGGCGCTGCACGTCGACACCGCCAGCCGGGTGCTGGCCGTCCACGAGGCCATCACCGGGGCCGCCTCGAACGGTTGAGGAATCAACCGGGAGATCGAGGCAACCTTTCTCGTCCCCACCGCGTCTGGGTGGTTGCGGTCGTCCTCGGGGGGAGGGCGGCCGCACCATGCTTTCCGGCCCGGACCGCGTCCCGCCGGGTCTTGCAGCGCCCCGCCAGGTCTCGGGTCGGCAACGAGGCGGGTTTCGCGGCAACCAGTTTGCGTGCTGGTGCGTCACCATGAGTGAGGTTCCGTACGGGCGGGGGCGTCCCCGCGTGCGCTGACGAGAGGGACACCATGCACCAGAAGCGGCTTCGCTCGACCACCGTCCTCGCGGCGGGGGTGCTCGCGGCGGTCACCGCGCTCTCCGGGTGCGGCGGCCTGTCCCTCGGGGGGAGCGCCTCCTCGAGCACCGGCGCCGCCCCGGCGTCGTCCACCTCGGCGCCGTCCCCCACGAGCGAGGCGCCGACGGTGACTGCACCCAGCACCTCCAGCAGCGGGACGAGCACGGCGCCCACCACCTCCGCACCCAGCCCCAGCACCTCCAGGCCGACGCCGAAGCCGAGCCCGTCCAAGCCCGCCCCCACACCGACCACCCCGAAGCCCAAGCCGACCCCGGTCGAGGGCGACACGCTCCACGTCGGCGACACCGGCCCCTACGTCCGGTCGGTGCAGCAGCGGCTCAGCGACCTCGGCTACTGGAACGGCACCCCCGACGGCCAGTACGGCGGGCTCACCGCCCAGGCCGTCATGGCGCTGCAGAAGGCGGCCGGCCTGGGACGCGACGGCGTCTACGGACCCTCCACCCGCCAGGCGCTGAAGGCCGGTGTGCGGCCCGTCTCCCGCATCGGCGGCACGGGCATCGAGATCGACAAGGCCCGGCAGCTGCTCCTGGTCGTCCGGGGTGGTGCGGTCACCATGGTCCTCAACACCAGCACCGGCAGCGGCCAGCCCTACACGAGCGGCGGCGTCGAGTACACGGCCACGACGCCGGTCGGTACCTACTCGGTCTTCCGCTCGGTCGACCACCTCGACAAGGGGCCCCTCGGCGACCTGTGGCGCCCGCGCTACTTCAACGGCGGCATCGCTGTCCACGGCGCCGGGTCGGTGCCCGGGTACCCGGCGTCCCACGGCTGCGCCCGCGTCACCAACGCGGCGATGGACATGATCTGGGCCACCAACACCATGCCGATCGGGAGTCGCGTCGTCGTCTACTGACGACCCTTCGCCGTTCTGGCATGGCTCGAGCTCCCTACTGGCGCAACGTCTTCGCGATCCACTCGAGCTGCGGCCCGGCGTGGTCGCGCCAGTAGGTCGCGGTGTGGCCGCCCTCGTCGAAGGTCGGTCTCGCCGACGGCAGGGCCCTGGCGAAGGCCCGGTTGCCGGGGACGAACGGGTCGGAGCGCCCGCAGTCCAAGCGCACCGGTATGCGGGAGAGCACGTCGGTGCGCCGGAACACGTCGTGGGCGATGAAGTCCTCGCGGTCGTCGAAGGCGCCGGGTGCGCTGAGCCCGGCGTCGGTCCACAGCGCCGCGCTCTCCGCGACGACGGCACCGACCTGGTCCGGGCCGAGCTGCGAGGCGAGCAGCAGCGACCCGTACCCGCCCATGGACCACCCGAGGAAGGCGACCTTGCCGGACCAACCGGTGAGCTTGCGCAGCATCGGCAGGAAGTCGTCGACGACCATGGCGCCGGTGTCGACGCCCGCCCGCCTGGCGTGCCAGTAGTAGTCGCCGCCGTCCACTGCGGCGACGGCGAGGCCGGTGTCCTGGACGTGCTCGTCGAGGCCCACGATGCGAAAGGCGTGGCTGGCGTCGCCACCCTTGCCGTGCAGGACGACGACGAGGGGGTGCTGGTCGTCGCGCCCCTCGGTGGGCGTGGCGAGCTGCCAGTGGACGTCCCGTCCCGGCCAGTGGCGGCTGCGCAGCGTGCCGGACCGTCGCCCGGGCTGGGGACCGGCGCACGCCGCCAGCGAGAGCGCGCTGCCGGCAGCGGCTGCCGCCGCCCCCAGCAGCACCCCCCGCCGGCTCACCGTCGCCATGCCGCGAGCCTAACCGGGGCTACCAGCGCGACGTGGCCTCCGCGACGAGGTCGCCGAGCAGCTCGCCCTCGTCGACCGGCAGCCCGCGCGTCACGAACCAGCGGCACATGTTGCCCACGTCGCGCTCGAGGAACTCGAACCCGCGAGGGTTGCCGATGATGTCGACGATCTGCGGCCAGTCGATGATGACCAGGCGCTCGCCGTCGAGCAGCACGTTGTAGGGCGACAGGTCGCCGTGGGTCCAGCCCTGCCGGGCGAGCAGCACCATGGCGCGGCGCAGCTGCTCGAAGAGCTCGGCCAGCAGGTCCGGCGCCGGCCGGGCCTGGGCCAGCCGTGGCGCGGCGACGCCGTCGGTGCCGACCAGCTCCATGAGCATCTCGCGGTCGCTCAGCTGCACCGGGTAGGGCACCGGGAGGCCGAGCTCCCACAGCGTGCCGAGGGCCGCGAACTCCGCTGCGGCCCACTGCCCGGACAGCAGCTCGCGACCGAACTCGGTACGTCGCGCCATGGCCCGCATCTCGCGGCTGCGGCGGACGCGTCGGCCCTCCTGGTAGCCGGCGTCCCGGTGGAACATGCGGTGCTCGCCGGTGCGGTAGCGCTTGGCGGCGAGGTGGCTGTCCAGGGCGGGCTCGCTCGTGCCGTCGGGCACCCAGCGGCGCACGACGTGGACGTCGGCCTCCTTGCCGGTCTTGAGCACGCCGAGGTCGGCCTCGACGGCACGGAGGGCAGTGATGACCCAGTCGGGCCGGGGTTTTGGACCGTGCGTGGCACCGTCCCAGCTCGACCAGCGCTCGCCCTCGGGCGGTGCGTCAGGAAGGCTGTCGAACGAGAACTCGGTGTTCTCCTGTGAAGCGTGCAACGGAAGACTCCATCGTGGAAGGGGTGTGGGCGCGAGGGCAGCCCGGGACCGTCATGGACATGTCGCCCCTCCTTCTGTTCGATGTGGTCCCCCCTTCAGGGGAGTCGTGCCGCGGCCTGTGGCGCGGCGTGCGCTGCCATGGTGGCAGCCGTGACGTGACGCTCGCTACCGAATAAACCCTGTGCAGCACGCACCACGTGGCGCCGGGTCCGCGGGTGGGCAGGCTCACACGCCTGGCCGGTACCCACCGCAGGGGGCACTCGGCATACTCGCCAGCATGTCCCGACTCCAGACGACCGACGGCCTCACCGACGAGCAGACCGAGCTGGTCAAGCTCGTGCGGGAGTTCGTCGACGAGCAGATCATCCCGGTGGCGCAGGAGCTCGAGCACGCCGACGAGTACCCCGAGAAGATCGTCGAGGGCATGAAGGAGATGGGGATCTTCGGGCTCATGATCCCCGAGGAGTACGGCGGCCTGGGGGAGTCACTGCTGACCTACGCGCTGGTGGTGGAGGAGATCGCGCGCGGCTGGATGTCTGTCAGCGGCATCATCAACACCCACTTCATCGTCGCCTACATGCTGCTGCAGCACGGCACCGAGGAGCAGAAGCAGCGCTACCTGCCGCGCATGGCCACCGGCGAGGTGCGTGGCGCGTTCTCGATGAGCGAGCCGGGCCTGGGGTCCGACGTCGCGGCCATCAAGACGAAGGCGGTCAAGGGCGCCGGCGAGGGCCCTGACACCGAGTGGACGCTGACCGGCCAGAAGATGTGGCTGACCAACGGCGGCAGCTCGAACCTCGTTGCGGTGCTGGTGAAGACGGACCTCGGCGCCGACTCGGTGTACAAGAACATGACGACCTTCCTGGTCGAGAAGGAGCCCGGGTTCGGCGAGACCGCGCAGGGCGTCACCGTCCCCGGGAAGATCGAGAAGATGGGCTACAAGGGCGTCGACACGACCGAGCTCGTCCTCGACGGCCACCGCACCACCTCGGCCCAGATCCTCGGCGGCGAGCCCGGCAAGGGCTTCTACCAGATGATGGACGGCGTCGAGGTGGGCCGCGTCAACGTCGCCGCCCGCGCCTGCGGTGTCTCGATGCGGGCGTTCGAGCTCGGCATCACCTACGCCCAGCAGCGCGAGACGTTCGGCAAGAAGATCGCGCAGCACCAGGGCATCCTGTTCCGCCTCGCCGACATGGCGACCAAGGTCGAGGCCAGCCACCAGATGATGGTCAAGGCAGCCCGGCTCAAGGACGCCGGGGAGCGCAACGACCTGGAGGCAGGCATGGCCAAGTACCTCGCGGCCGAGAACTGCGCCGACGTCGTCGAGCAGTCGTTCCGCATCCACGGCGGCTACGGCTACTCCAAGGAGTACGAGATCGAGCGCCTCTACCGCGAGGCCCCGATGCTGCTCATCGGTGAGGGCACCGCCGAGATCCAGAAGATGATCATCGGCCGACGGCTGCTCGAGGACTTCGCCCTCAAGGGGTGAGCAGTGCCCTCGAGGGGTGAGCAGCGCCCTCGAGGGGTGAGCAGCGCCGACAGGACGGGATCGTGCAGCGCGCTCCCAGCGGGTTTTGACACACTGGGGTCATGAGCACGCAGCCGAACGCCCTGAGCCGCTCCCGCGCCGTCCTCGCGCTGGAGTACCCGATGTCCCTGGGTCGCTACGACACCTACGACAAGGCGCAGTTCGCGGTCGACTACCTGTCCGACCACGAGTTCCCCGTGCAGAACGTCCTCATCGTCGGCACCGACCTCAAGCAGCTCGAGCGTGTCACCGGCCGGCTCACCCGGGGCCGTGCAGCCATCGGCGGCATCATCTCCGGCGCCTGGCTCGGCCTGTTCGTCGGCCTGATCTTCTCCCTGCTCGACACCTCGAGCTCGGCCGGCCTCTCCAGCATCCTCGCCACCGTCGCGTTCGGCGCCCTCTTCGGCCTCGTGTGGAGCCTGCTCGGCTACCAGCTCACCCGCGGCCCGCGTGACTTCACCTCCGTCACCCAGGTCGTGGCCACGCAGTACGAGGTGCTCGTCGAGCACAAGTTCGCCGCCCAGGCGCGTGAGCTGCTCACCCAGATGGACCCCATGGCGGCCGCGCAGGCGCAGGCCCAGGCGAACCTCGACGCCGCGCGTCGCGCCCAGGCCGAGCAGGAGCACCCGCCCACCCCCTGAACCCGGGGCAGCCCGGTCCTACGTCGACAGCCGTAGGCAAGCCGACGCCACCGGGAGCACACTGCTAGTTGGCATCCGCCAAGCTGTCCCGCAGTCCCGCTCTCAGGGGGCCCCATGGCCCGGCCCGCCGACGACCTCGTCGACCCCGTCCCGCAGGACGACGCGCCCGTGCCCCCCGAGACGCCTTCCCAGGCCCTGGGTGAGGCCCTGCGCGAGACCCAGGACCAGCTCGCGGCCACGAGCGAGATCCTGACGGTCCTCTCGACCTCCGCCACGTCGCCCGAGGAGGTGTTCGACGCGATCGTCGGCCGGGCGAGGCAGCTGTGCGACGCCGACGCCGCGCAGATCCAGGTCGTCGAGGGCGGCGAGTTCCTCCTGGTCCGCTCGGCCGGCACGACCCCCGAGTACGTCGAGGTGGTGACCAGGGTGCGCCCCAGCGTCCGGACGAGGGCCACACTCGTCGGCCGGGTCGCCCTGGACCGCGCCCCGCAGCAGATCACCGACGTGCTCGCCGACCCCGAGTACTCGGGCTCGGAGTACCAGCACGTGGGCGGCTTCCGCACGATCATGGGGGTGCCGATGCTCGTCGACGACGAGGTCGTCGGGGTGCTGTCGGTGTGGCGGCGCACGGTGGCCCCGTTCGACGAGCAGGACGAAGCGGTCCTCCTCACGTTCGCGGCCCAGGCTGCGCTGGCGCTGCGGACCGTGGAGCTCGTCCACGCGGTGCAGGAGAGCGGTGACCAGCTGGCGCGCAAGGTCGAGCAGCTCGAGGCGCTGGCGGAGGTCGGGCAGGCCATCAGCTCGACCCTGGACCCCGACGAGGTGCTCGGCACGATAGTGCTGCACGCCGTCGAGCTCTCCGGCGCCGACGGGGGCTCGCTGATGGAGTACGACGAGGAGTCCGGCCTGTTCCGCGTGCGCACCGCCTACGGCACCGACCCGGGCACCATCACCGCGCTCAAGGGCACGCGGATCCACCTCGACGAGACCGTCGTGGGCAGCGCCGCGCGGTCGGGGACCGCCATCCAGGTGCCGGACCTCGCCGACATCGAGCTCGACCCCCACCTGCGGGTGCTGCACGACGCCGGGTGGCGCTCGCTGGTCGCGATCCCCCTGACGCACTCCGGCCGGACGGTTGGGGTGCTCGTGGTGCGCCGCAAGTCGACAGGGGCGTTCAGCGACGAGACCTGCGACATGCTGTCCGCCTTCGCGAGCCAGTCGGCCGTGGCGCTCGTCAACGCCCGGCTCTACCGCGAGCTGGAGCAGCAGCGCACCGAGCTCGCCGTCACCAGCCAGCACAAGTCGGAGTTCCTCGCGAGCATGTCGCACGAGCTGCGCACCCCGCTCAACGCGGTCATCGGGTTCTCCGAGGTGCTGCTCGAGCGCATGTTCGGCGACCTCAACGAGCGGCAGGAGGACTACCTGCAGGACATCCTCAGCGCCGGGCGCCACCTGCTGGAGCTGCTCAACGACGTCCTTGACCTGTCGAAGGTCGAGGCAGGCCGGATGGAGCTCGAGCCGAGCTCCTTCCCGGTGGCCGAGGCCGTGCAGCCCGTCCTCGCGCTCCTGCGCGAGAGGGCGACCCAGCACGACATCAGCCTGCTCCTCGACGTGGCCCCGGGCCTGCCGCCCGTCACTGCCGACCACCTGCGGCTCAAGCAGGTCCTGCTCAACCTCGTGGGCAACGCGGTCAAGTTCACCCCCGACGGCGGGACCGTCACCGTGGCCGTCAGGCGCGACGGCGACGAGCTCACCGTGACCGTGGCCGACACCGGCGTGGGTATCGCGCACGAGGACCAGGAGCGGATCTTCGACTCCTTCCAGCAGGGCACGCGCTCCGCATCCGCTACCGAGGGGACCGGCCTCGGCCTGACGCTCACCCGGCGCATCGTCGAGCTCCACGGCGGACGCGTCTGGGTGACGAGCGAGCCGGGCGCCGGGAGCACCTTCGGCTTCAGCCTGCCCCAGCCGCAGCCCTACACGGCGGGTGACGAACCGGGCTGGAGCCGGCCGGCCCTCGACGACGCCCGACCGACCGTGGTCGTCATCGAGGACGACCCCAGCTCCTCCGAGCTCGTGGGTGTGCACCTCGCGGCAGCCGGGCTGCGAGCCGTGCCGGTGCGTACCGGTGAGGAGGGGCTGGCCGCGGTGCGGGACCTGCGCCCGAGCGCCGTGGTGCTCGACATCCGCCTGCCGGGCATGGACGGCTGGGACGTGCTGGGCGAGCTCAAGGCCGACCCGGAGCTGGCCAGCACGCCGGTCGTCGTCGTGTCGGTGCTCCCGGACCGAGGACGCGGCTTCGCCGTGGGCGCCTCGGACTACCTCGTGAAGCCGGTGGCCGGCGAGGTCCTGCTCGGCGCGGTGTGGAGGGCCGTCGCCGAGCACGACCTCGCCGACGGACACACGGACGGGCACGCGGACGGGGGGAGTCGACGCACCCTGGTGGCCATCGACGACGACCCCCTCGCCCTCGAGCTGGTCCGGGCGACCCTCGAGCCGCAGGGGTGGGCGGTGGCGACCCACACCCAGGGCAGCGACGCCCTGCGCTCGATCGCCCGGGACGTCCCGTCGGTCGTGCTGGTCGACCTGCGCATGCCGGACACCGACGGCTTCGAGGTCATCGACGCCCTGCGCGCCGACCCCAGGACCCGCTCGGTGCCGGTGGTGGTGCTGACCGCCAAGACCCTGACGGCCGAGGACCGGGCACGTCTCCAGGGCCGCATCGAGTTCGTCGCGTCCAAGAGCCAGCTCGACCTCGGGCTCCTGGCGCAGCGCCTGGCCCAGGTCGCGCGTCGGGGGACGACCGCGGAGGCCTCGTCGTGAGCGGGGCCACGGTGCTGCTCGTCGAGGACAACGAGCGCAACCTCAAGCTCGCCCGTGACGTCCTGGAGTTCGCGGGGTTCACCGTGACCGTGGCCACGGACGGGGAGCAGGCGGTGGCCGAGGCGACGCGCACGCTGCCGGACCTGGTCCTGATGGACCTGCAGCTGCCCGGGATCAGCGGCCACGCCGCGCTCGCCAGGCTGCGCGATGATCCCCGCACCGCGGGCATACCCGTCGTGGCCCTGACGGCGTTCGCGATGGCCGCCGACCGTGAGCAGGCCCTGTCGGCCGGCTTCGACGGCTACCTGGAGAAGCCGATCAGCGTGCGCGAGTTCCCCGAGCAGGTGCGCAGGCACCTGCGCCCGTCCGCGCCGAGGTCGCCGTGACCGCCGCCGGGGCGCCGGGGACCGACACCGGGGGGACGGTGCTCGTCGTGGACGACCTGCCGCAGAACGTGCGGCTCATGGACGCGGTGCTGTCGCCGCGCGGCTACACCGTGGTGGCGGCGAGCTCCGGCACCGAGGCGCTCGCGCTCCTCGCCCGGGAGCTGCCAGACGTCGTCCTGCTCGACGTCATGATGCCGGGTCTCGACGGCTACGAGACCTGTCGGCGGATCCGCTCCGACCCCGCCACCTCCTACCTGCCCGTGGTCATGGTGACCGCGAGCGGCGACGCGCAGCGGTTGCGCGCCCTCGAGGCGGGCGCCGACGACTTCGTGACCAAGCCGCTCGACCAGGCCGAGCTCCTCGCCCGGGTGCGGTCGCTGGTCCGGGTCAAGCGCTACCACGACACCGTGACCGCCCAGGCGGAGGCGCTGGCGGCCTGGAACCACGAGCTGGAGGAGCGCGTCAGGGCGCAGGTCGAGGAGCTCGAACGGTTCGGGCGCCTGCGTCGCTTCCTGTCGCCGCAGGTCGCCGAGCTCGTCGTCGACAGCGGCGACGAGTCGTTCCTGCAGAGCCACCGGCGCGAGATCACGGCGGTGTTCACCGACCTGCGGGGCTTCACGCCGTTCGCGGAGACGGCCGAACCGGAGGAGACCATGGCGGTGCTCGCGGAGTACCACCGCGCCCTGGGGGAGCTGGTGTTCCGGTACGAGGGCACCCTGGAGCACTTCGCCGGGGACGGCCTGCTCGTGTTCTTCAACGACCCCGTACCGTGCCCGGACGCCCCCGAGCGCGCGGTGCGGATGGCGGTGGAGATGCGCACCCGCGTGGAGGAGCTCTCGGCGTCGTGGCGGCGACTCGGGCACGACCTGGGGTTCGGGGTGGGGATCGCCCAGGGCTACGCCACGCTGGGGCGCGTCGGGTTCCCGGGGCGCTACGACTACGCGGCGATCGGCACGGTCACCAACCTCGCGGCCCGTCTCTGCGCGGAGGCTGCGGCCGGCCAGATCCTGGTCACCCCTCGGGTCCTCGCTGCTGCGGGCGCGGTGACCAGCAGGAGCGTCGGCCCCCTCGCCCTGCGCGGGTTCAGCCGACCGGTCGAGGCGCACGAGGTCATCGGCGCCCAGGACGTGGAGGTGGTCCGGTGACGACCGTGCAGCAGGACCCCGGCAACGCCCGCCCCTCCACCTCAGGCCCCACCCTGGCCGAGCTCGACGAGGAGGCCCGGAACGCCGCGTTCGACGACCTCCAGGCACGGATGCCGCAGGTCTGGCGCGACATGCGTCGCGACGAGCCCGACGAGTCGGTGGTCGTCGTGCCCTCGATGACGGTCGACCGGGTCGTGGCGAACGCCGGCGGCATGAACCAGGCCCTGGAGGAACGCTTCCTCTTCTTCCTGCTGCTGCTGCGCCAGCCCCGCCTGCGGATGGTCTACGTCACGTCCATGCCCATCAACCCGCTGGTGGTGGAGTACTACCTGTCCCTGCTCCCCGGCGTCATCCCCAGCCACGCCAGGGCCCGCCTGACCCTGGTCCCGGTCGGCGACCCGGGTCCCGAGCCGCTCACCGAGAAGCTGCTGGCACGACCGAGGCTGCTCGCCCAGGTCCGGTCGCTCATCCCCAACCGCGCGCGGTCCCACCTCATCCCGTACAACACCACCGAGCTCGAGCGCGACCTCGCCCTCGTCCTGGGGATCCCCATGTACGGCGCCGACCCGCGGCTGTTCCCCCTCGGCACCAAGACGGGGTGTCGCAGGCTCTTCGGCGAGGCGGGGGTGTCCCACCCCGCGGGGTACGAGGACCTGCACTCCCGCGCCGACCTCCAGGACGCCCTGCGCGACCTGCGCCGGGCGCGGCCCGGGGCCACCGGGGCGATGGTGAAGCTCAACGAGGGTGTCTCCGGCGCGGGCAACGCCCTGGTCCGGCTCGACGGGCTGCCACCGGTGGGCGACCCCGACGAGCCGGCGGCGCTGGCGGGTCGCGTCGACACCATGGAGCTCGAGGACACACGGGTGCCGGTCGCCGACTACCTCGCCAAGCTGGCCGAGCGTGGGGGCATCGTCGAGGAGCGCATCACCGGCGACGAGGTCCGCAGCCCCAGCGTGCAGCTGCGCGTGACGCCCCTCGGCGAGGTCGAGCTGCTCTCGACGCACGACCAGGTCCTCGGCGGCCCGAGCGGCCAGTCCTACCTCGGGTGCCGCTTCCCGGCCGATCCCGCGTACGCAGGGCTCATCACCCGCGACGCCCAGCGGGTGGGGGAGCTGCTGGCCGAGAAGGGGGTGCTGGGGCGTTTCGCGCTCGACTTCGTCACCGTGCGGGAGGGGGACACGTGGGCGGCGCACGCCATCGAGGTCAACCTGCGCAAGGGGGGCACCACCCACCCGTTCCTCACCCTGCAGTTCCTCACCGACGGCAGGTACGACGCGGACACGGGGAGGTTCCTCACCCCCGCCGGGGAGGAGCGGCACCTCGTGGCCACCGACCACCTCGAGCACCCCAGCCTGCGCGGCCTGCGGGTGGACGACCTGTTCGACCTCGTCGCCCTGGCGGGCCTGCACTTCGACCAGGCCCGCCAGACCGGGGTGGTCTTCCACATGATGAGCGCCCTGACGGCCTACGGCAGGGTCGGCATGACGGCGATCGCCGAGTCGCCCGAGGCTGCCGAGCGCCTGTACGCCGTGGCGGAGCGGCACCTCCTGGCGGAGGCGCAGGCCGCCCTGCGCCCCGAGGCCGTGCCGACCTGACTGCCGACCTGACTGTTCGACCTGACTGCCCGCCTGACCGCCCCGGCCCCTCCCCGGGACGGTCAGGGGACGTCGGTGGCTCACGGGGCGATGACCGTGGCGTGCAGCAAGGCCTCGACGAGCGCCTGCCGCCAGGTGACCCGCGCGGTACCGGTGCGGCACGAGGCGCCGCCGCAACGGCACTCCCACCCCCAGCGGCTGCCCACGCGGCGTACGGCGGGGTGGTGGTGCGCGCCGTCGGGACGGTGTCGGTGGGTGGTCGTCATGGCGTCCTCCTCGTGCCTGGCCGGCGGACCGGCCTCCTCGGGTGCTGCACCTCCACGGTGCTGCCGGGGGTCCGGCAGGTCTGTGCTCCCCGGCACCCCCGCTGTGTACCGCCCGTGACACAGACGGTCGGGCCGTGCTGGACTGGCCGCATGGAGTGGCGGCTGCTCGGCGGTCTGTCCGAGCAGGAGCGCCGGGCGGTCATCGCGGGCACCCAACGGCACCGCTACCGCGCGGCGGAGGTCGTGTTCCACGAGGGCGACCTCGCCGACACCCTGCACTTCGTGGCCGAGGGGCGGGTCGCTGCACGGCGGACGACGGTCACGGGGGAGAGCGCGACCTTCGCGGTCATGGGACCGGGCGAGGCCTTCGGGGAGATGGCGATGCTCACACCGGGCGGACGACGCACGTCGTCCGTGGTGGCCCTCGAGCCGGCCGTGACGCTCAGCCTGCGGTTCGTGGAGTTCGACCGGCTGCGCCACGCCCACCCCGGCGTCGAGCGGCTCCTCGTCGACGTCCTCGCCGAGCGCGTGGTGCGGTTGTCGGACCACCTGGTGGAGGCCCTCTACGTGCCCGCCGACCAGCGGGTGGTGCGCCGCCTCGCCGCACTGTGCGACCAGTACGGCGTGGGTGGTGGTAACGGGGTGCCGACGCGGATCCCGTTGACCCAGAACGAGATCGCGGACCTCGGTGGCACCTCACGTTCGACGGCCAACCGGGTGCTGCAGGCCCTCGCCGGCGATGGGGTGGTGGCCCTGCGCCGGGGGCACGTGGACGTCGTCGACCAGGACGCCCTGCGCAGGCGCGCCGACTCCGTCGGCTGACGGAGGCGGCGTGCACGGGTGCCGCCATACCCTCGACCGATGACGCAGGCACCCGGCGACCCGGCCGGCCCGCCGCCCGGTCACCTACTTCCTGCTGACCCGCGGGGAGGCCGGCATGGACACCATGCAGCCCGACGAGGCCGCGGCGGTGCGCGAGCAGGAGGAGCGTGACGGCGCGGCCCTGGTCGGCGTGACCGAGGTCGACTTCGGCGACCACCGCGACGGCGTGGTCGAGTACGGCGTCGGCCTGCGCCGCGACATCGCCCGCGAGATCCGGCGGCGCAAGCCCGACGTGGTCGTCACCGGCCACTACGGCGAGCGGTTCGCCCAGGGCATGCTCAACCAGGCCGACCACCGTGCGGTGGGACTCGCCTGCGTGGACGCGGCGGCTGACGCGGGCAACCGGTGGATCTTCCCCGAGCTGCTCGAGGAGGGACTCGAGCCGTGGACCGTGAAGCGGCTCTGCTTCGGTGGCTCGCCCACCCCCACCCACTACGTCGAGGTCGACGGGCTGCTCGAGGGGCCGCGGGGGTCGAGCACGCCGTGACGTTCGACGTGGTCGACCGCCGCTGACCCAGCGACCAGGAAGGCCCGGCCTCAGCGGGACTGGACCTCGCGGATCCACGCCTCCACGTCGGCGGACGTGCGGGGCATGCCGGCGGACAGGTTCTCGTGGCCGTCGGCCGTCACGAGGACGTCGTCCTCGATGCGCACGCCGATGCCGCGGAACCTCTCGGGCGCCTTGAGGTCGTCGGCCTTGAAGTACAGCCCCGGCTCGACGGTGAGCACCATGCCGGGCTGCAGCTCGGCGTCCATGTACTCCTCGCGGGTCGCGAGGGCGCAGTCGTGGACGTCGAGGCCGAGGTGGTGGCTCGTGCCGTGGACCATCCAGCGACGGTGGTACTGGCCGTGCTCCTTGTCGAGCGTCCCCTCCACGTCGACGCCATCGGGCAGCAGGCCCCAAGCGTGCAGGTGCTCGGCGATGACGCGGATGGCGGCGGCGTGCACGTCGGAGAACTTGTTGCCCGGCTTCACCGCGGCGAGGCCCGCCTCCTGCGCGGCGTACACGGCGTCGTAGACCTCGCGCTGCGCGTCGGTGAACGTGCCGCTCGCCGGGAGGGTGCGGGTGATGTCGGCGGTGAAGAGGGAGTCGACCTCGACGCCGGCGTCGAGCAGGACGAGGTCGCCCTCGCGGATCTCGCCGGTGTTCTTGATCCAGTGCAGCGTGGTGGCGTGGTCGCCGGCGGCGCAGATCGAGTCGTAGCCGACGCCGTTGCCCTCGTGGCGCGCGGTGAGGCCGAAGACGCCCTCGACCCAGCGCTCGCCGCGGCCCTTGGCGACGGCCTCGGGCAGGTCGGCGATGACGGCCTCGAACCCGTGGTGCGTCGCCTCGACGGCCTTGCGCATCTCCTCGACCTCCCACTCGTCCTTGGTCATCCGCAGGTGGGAGAGGAAGTGGGCGAGCTCGTCATCGGTCTCGGAGAGCGCGTCGTGGTCGGTGTTCTCGTGCGCGCGAGACTCGTCGAGCTGCCGGGTCAGGTCACGGTCGGCGTCGCGGACCAGGCGCACCGTCACCTCGCCCGAGTCCTTGGCGACGGCGTCGGCGAACTCGTCGATGTGGCGGGCGGTGACCCCGAGCTCGGTCTCGACGTCCTCGAGGGTGGGGCGTGCCCCGACCCAGAACTCGCCGTACCGGGCGTCGGCGAAGAACTCGTCGCTGTCGCGACCTGCGAGGGGGCGGAAGTACAGGACCGCCTCGTGGGTGCCGTCGTCACGGGGCTCCATCACCAGGACGGCGTCCGGCTCGCGGTCGCCACCCAGCCCGGTGAGGTGGACGAAGGCGGTGTGGGGACGGAAGACGTAGTCGGTGTCGTTGGTGCGCACCTTCAGGCCCCCGGCGGGGACGACGAGCCGGTCGCCCTCGAAGGCCTTGCTGACCGCGGCGCGACGCTCGGCGGCGTACCGGGCGGCCTCGCTCAGCCCGCTCGGCCCCGGTGGGCGCGGGGCCCAGTCCTCGGCCACGAACGCCCGGAACTCGTCGGTCGTGGGGCGGGCGCGGTTCTCCGGCTTGGTCTGCTCTTCGCTGCTCACCCCCGCATCGTGCCACGGTCGTCCGCCGTGCGGCAGGCGCCGGGGGAGAGCCGGGTTGGTCAGCCGGCCGGGCTGCTGATCGGTCGGCTGGTCATCGGCTGCTGGTCAGCTGGGGGACAGCAGGGCGAGCACGGCCTTCTCGATGGCCACCTGACGACGCTCCGGACTGCGGAAGCGGCTCGGGTCGACGTCGATGAGGGTGCCGGACTCGTAGCTGTCGAGCACCCGGGGGTCGATGTAGGAGCTCTTGGCGATGGTCGGGGTGTTGCCGAGGTAGCTGGCGACCTCCTCGACGGCGGCCTTGATGGCGCGCTTGCGCGAGGCCTTGGTGTCGCCGGGCTCGGTGCTGGAACGCAGGGCCACCGCGGCGAGCACCGTCGCGTGCCAGGTGCGGAAGTCCTTGGCGGTCATCTCGCCGCCGAGCAGCTCGCGCAGGTAGGCGTTGACGGTCGTCGCGTCCAGGTCGGCCCACCGGCTGCGGTCCTGGTAGGCCAGCAGCCGCTTGCTGGCCGAGCGACGGCGGCGCATCCGCTCCAGCGCCTCGATGGCAGCGGAGTCGTCGATCTCGATGCAGTGCTCGATGCCTGACTTCCCCATGAAGCAGAACACGATGACGTCGCCCTTGCGGCGCACGTGCTGGCGCTCCAGCGTCGTCAGCCCGAACGACCCGTTGTCCTCGGTGTAGGCGTCGTTGCCGATGCGGAAGTAGCCGAGGTCGAGCAGGCGCACGGCGGCGGCGGCCGCCCGGTGCATCGGCATCCCCTCGGCGGCGAGGTCCCTCAGCACGCGCTTGCGGGCGGCTGGGAGGCGGGTGGCGGCGCCGAGCACGCGGTCGAACTTCGCCGCGTCCCGCTTCACCCGCCAGTCGGGGTGGTAGAGGTACTGGCGCCGGCCCGCGACGTCGGTGCCGACGGCCTGGATGTGCCCGTTGGGGGCGGGGCAGATCCACACGTTGCTCCACGCCGGCGGGATCGCCAGGGACCGGATGCGCTCGACCTCCTCGGCGGGCAGGCGCACCCCGTCGGCGTCGAGGTAGACGAAGCCCTTGCCCGCCCGACGGCGGGTCCAGCCGCGGGAGGCGGGGGAGACGGTGCGCAAGCGAGCCATGACCGGACCCTAAGCGAGAACCGCAGGTCAGGCCCTGTCGGAGAGGTGCTGGAGGACTGCGGGTCAGATCCGGTCGTCGGGACCGCTGCGCCGTGCCTCGTCGGCGGAGGCGTCGTCGGGCATCGTCTGGCTGACCCGCTCCGCCTCGACCCGCCCGAGGTAGATGGCGATCTCCTCGGCGGTCCGCTGCTCGTTCCAGCCCAGCACCGGGGCCACCAGCGCGGCGGCGTGCGGCGCCGCCGACACCCCCCGGTCCCAGGCCTCGATGGAGATCCGGGTACGGCGCGTGAGCACGTCGGTGAGGTGCAGCGCACCCTCGTGCGACGCGGCGTACACGACCTCCGCGCGCAGGTGGTCCTCGGCGCCCTCGAGGGGCTCGCCGAGCTCGGGGCGCTCGGCGACGAGGTCGAGCACCTCCTGGGCCAGCACGCCGTACCGGCGCAGCAGGTGCTCCACGCGGGCGACGTGCAGGCCGGCGTCCTTGGCGAGGGTGTGCCGCTGGTTCCACACGGCGGGGAAGCCGACCGCGCCGACCAGGGGCACGGTGTCGGTGGTGGACTCGGGGACCCGGCGCGAGATGGCCTGCACCGCCTCGTCGACGGCGTCCTTGGCCATGACCCGGTACGTCGTGTACTTGCCACCTGCGACCACGACGAGACCGGGGGCGCTGTGGGCCACGACGTGCTCGCGCGAGAGCTTGCTCGTCGACTCGGACTCCCCCGCGAGCAGGGGGCGCAGGCCGGCGTAGACGCCCTCGACGTCCTCGTGGGTCAGCGGCGTCTGCAGGACCCGGTTGACGTGGTCGAGCACGTAGTCGATGTCGACGCGGGTGGCTGCGGGGTGGGCCTTGTCGAGCGCCCAGTCGGTGTCCGTGGTGCCGATGATCCAGTGGCGGCCCCACGGGATCACGAAGAGGACCGACTTCTCGGTGCGCAGGATCAAGCCCGTCGAGGAGTGGATGCGGTCGCGCGGGACGACCAGGTGGATGCCCTTGGACGCCCGGACGTGGAACTGTCCGCGCTCGCCGACCATCGCCTGGGTGTCGTCGGTCCAGACGCCGGTCGCGTTGACGATCTGCCGGGCGTTGATGACGAACTCCTCGTCGGTGAGCTTGTCGATCGCCCGGACCCCGGTGACGCGCTCGCCCTGGCGCAGGAAGCCGATGGCCGCGACGCGGTTGGCGACGTGGGCGCCGTAGTGGGCCGCGGTGCGCGCGAGCTCCATGGTGTGGCGGGCGTCGTCGACCTGGGCGTCGTAGTACTGGACCGCGCCGGTGAGGGCGTCGCTCCTCAGGCTGGGCATGAGCCGCAGCGCCTGGCGCCGCGTGAGGTGGCGGTGGTGGGGCAGGCCGGCGCCGCCGCTCGAGGCCATCGCCATGGCGTCGTAGAGGGCGATGCCCGAGCCCACGTAGGCGCGCTCCCACACGTGGTGGTTGAGCGGGTAGAGGAACGGGACAGGGCGCACGAGGTGGGGCGCCAGGCGGGTCAGCAGCAGCCCGCGCTCGTGCAGGGCCTCCTTGACCAGGGCGAAGTCGAGCATCTCGAGGTAGCGCAGGCCGCCGTGGATGAGCTTGCTGGAGCGCGAGGAGGTGCCGCTGGCGAAGTCGCGCTGCTCGATGAGCCCGGTGGACAGCCCGCGGGTAACGGCGTCGAGGGCCGTGCCGCTGCCGACGACACCGCCGCCGATGACCAGCAGCTCGAGCTCCTCGCCGGACCTGAGTGCCTCGATGGCCTGCTGCCTCGCCTGCGGCGACAGCCCTGCGGCGGATCCGGTGCTCATGCCTGCTCCTCGTCGACGTCGACCCAGTCAAGGGTGCGCTGCACGGCCCTGCGCCACCCGGCGTACCCGTCGGCGCGCTGCTTGTCGCTCCAGCTGGGCGACCACCGCTCGGACTCCTGCCAGTTGGCGCGCAGCTCCTGCGTGTCCTTCCAGAAGCCGGTGGCCAGACCAGCAGCGTAGGCCGCGCCGAGCGCGGTGGTCTCGGCGACCACCGGGCGTGAGACGGGGACGCCGAGGATGTCGGCCTGGAGCTGCATGCAGAGGCTGTTGGCCGTGACCCCGCCGTCGACCTTGAGCACCTCGAGCTCGACCCCGGAGTCGGCGGTCATGGCGTCGGCGACGTCGCGGCTCTGGTAACAGATCGCCTCGAGCGTGGCCCGCGCGAGGTGGGCGTTGGTGTTGAACCTGCTCATGCCGACGATGGCGCCGCGGGCGTCCGGTCTCCAGTAGGGGGCGAAGAGCCCGGAGAACGCCGGGACGAAGTACATCCCGCCGGCATCGTCGACCGAGCGGGCGAGGCGCTCGACGTCGCTGGCGCCGGAGATGATGCCGAGCTGGTCGCGCAGCCACTGCACCGCCGACCCGGTGACGGCGATCGAGCCCTCGAGCGCGTAGACCGGCTGGGCGTCGCCGAGCTGGTAGGCGACGGTGGTGAGGAGCCCCGACTTGCTGCGGACGATCTCCTCGCCGGTGTTGAGGAGCATGAAGTTGCCGGTGCCGTAGGTGTTCTTGGCCTCGCCGGGGCTGAAGCAGACCTGGCCCACGGTGGCTGCGTGCTGGTCGCCGAGGTCGCCGGACAGGGCCACCTCGCCGCCGAGGGGCCCGCCGGCCCGTGTCGTGCCGTACAGCCGGGGGTCCGAGCTCGGCCGGATCTCGGGAAGCATCGAGCGCGGGATGTCGAAGAAGGACAGCAGCTCGTCGTCCCAGTCGAGGGTGCGCAGGTCCATCAGCATCGTGCGGCTGGCGTTGGTGACGTCGGTGACGTGGACGCCGCCGTCGGTCCCGCCGGTGAGGTTCCACAGCAGCCAGGTGTCGATGGTGCCGAAGATCGCGTCGCCCTTCTCCGCGGCGGCCCGGGCACCGTCGACGTTCTCGAGGACCCACTGCACCTTGCCTGCGGCGAAGTAGGCAGCCGGGGGGATGCCGGCGCGCTCTCGGATGACGTCACCCCGGCCGGACTGGTCCAGGGCGCGAGCGATCCGGTCGGTGCGGGTGTCCTGCCAGACGATCGCGTTGTGCAGCGGGCGGCCGGTCCGGCGGTTCCAGACCACGGTGGTCTCGCGCTGGTTGGTGATGCCGAGGGCCGCCAGGTCGGAGGCCTGCAGGTCGAGCCGCGCCAGGGTCGAGGCGATGACGGTCTGGGTGCGCTCCCAGATCTCCAGCGGGCTGTGCTCGACCCATCCGGCGCGGGGGAGGATCTGCTCGTGCTCGAGCTGGCGCCTGCCGACCTCGGCTCCGTCGTGGTCGAACACCATGAACCGCGTGCTCGTCGTTCCCTGGTCAACCGCTCCGACGAAATCGGCCATGCCCCGACCCTAGTGGCGCCGACAAGCCCCCTCCCGGCGCGTCCCCACCCGACTCCCCTCGGCGGCCGTGGCCGCCCATCCGGGGAGCGCGGGACGTGCGGTGAGCACCGCGAACCTGGGGTGTGGATATCCGAAACCCAGGTTCGTGTTCCGGACACAGACTGGTGCGGGTCGGCGGGGTGATCGGGAGGAAGACGTGGGGGAGTACGACGACGGCTGGGTGGCTGCCGAGGACCGCGAGTGGCAGTGGCTGGCGCGGCAGGCGGACGAGCGACGCGAGGCGGCCGAGCTCGACGAGCGCATCGACCACCTGCCGTTCACCTTGCGAGAGGCATCGCGTGCCGTCGACGACGTGCTCGCGAAGCTCCTCGACCGTGCCAGCGTCACGAACTTGCCGCTGACCGCGCTGCACGTCCTGGTGCTTGCACGTCGCGGTGGGCCGATCGTGAGCGTGGCCCACCGCCTGCGCATCAGCCCGCAGGCGACCAGTCGGCTGGTGAAGGAGCTGGTCGGCCGGGGACTGGTCGACACGGCCCCCAGCCCCCTGGATGCGCGAGCACGCCTCGTCACCACCACGCCGGAGGGGGAGGAGCTGCTGGGCGAGCTGCGGCGCCAGCTGTTCGTGGCAGTGACCACGGTGGCCGAGTCCGTCGGCGAGGACCGGCTCGTGGCCATGGCGGACGAGCTCGCCGTCCTCGCCCTGGTCGAGGCCGACCGCCCCCTGGCGTGGTGACTGCCGCCGACTCGGCCCGCGGTGACCGCCGCGGACTCGTCCGGCCTAGCTCTCGGGGGCGGGCTCGACCAGCTCGGGGCGGCCGGGCTGCTCACCGCCGCGGGCGGCGAGGTAGCTCTCCTTGGGCACCATCACCTTGCGGCGGAAGATGCAGACGAGCGTCCCGTCCTGGTTGTAGCCCTTGGTCTCGACGTGGACGACGCCGCGGTCGTCCTTGGACGTCGACTCCCACTTGTCGAGGACCTCGGTCTGGCCGTAGATCGTGTCGCCGTGGAAGGTCGGCGCGACGTGGCGCAGCGACTCGACCTCGAGGTTGGCGATGGCCTTGCCCGAGACGTCGGGGACGGACATGCCCAGCAGCAACGAGTAGATGTAGTTGCCCACCACGACGTTCTTGCCGAACTGCGTGGTGTTCTCGGCGTAGTTGGCGTCGAGGTGCAGGGGGTGGTGGTTCATGGTCAGGAGGCAGAACAGGTGGTCGTCGTACTCGGTCACCGTCTTGCCGGGCCAGTGCTTGTAGACGGCACCGACCTCGAACTCCTCGTAGCTGCGTCCGAACTGCATGGGGGCCATCCTGCCGAGGACCAGCGCCGGGCGACACCGGGGCAGGCGTGCGTTGGCTCACAGAAGATCTTCGGTAGGGAAATGTCGAGGATGTCGCGTGTCGACCGTCAGGGTGGTGTCAGGGCCGCACCGGCCACCAGCACCCGAGACAGGGACACCGCCCATGAAGTACGTCATCCTCATGCACTCCAACCCCCGGCCGTGGGGTCACCCCACCAGCAACTTCCTGCCCGAGTACCAGTCGCTCCCGGCTGGCGAGCGCGAGCGGCTGGGCGCCGACTTCGACGCGCTCCTGCAGGACCTGTCCGAGCGGGGGGAGCTGGTCGGCAGCCAGGCGCTGGGCGACCCCCGCGACGCCCGTCTCTTCCGCTGGGAGGGCGGCCGGCGCAAGGTCACCGACGGGCCGTACGCCGAGACGGTCGAGCACTTCGCCGGGTTCTTCCTCATCGACGTCGCCGACCAGGCCCGGGCCGAGGAGGTGGCGGCGAGGTTCTCGGGCCCGGGGGAGACGGTCGAGCTGCGCCCCCTGGCCGGCTGAGGCGCGCCACCGGCTGGCCGGCTGAGGTGCGCCACCGGCTGGCCGGACCGGCCCGCCGGTGCCCCTACCCTTGGGTCGTGCAGATCGACCTCCATACCCACTCCTCGGCGAGCGACGGCACGCAGCTGCCGGCGGAGGTCGTCCGGTCGGCCGCGCAGGCCGGCCTCGACGTCGTGGCACTGACCGACCACGACACGTACTCCGGGTGGCCGGCCGCCGAGGCCGCCGCCCTCGAGCTCGGGGTCGACCTCGTGCGCGGCGTGGAGATCTCGTGCACCCACCGCGGCATCAGCGTGCACCTGCTGGCCTACCTCGTCGACCCCGAGCACCCGGGCCTGCACGCCGAGCTCGTCCGGGCCAAGGACTCCCGGGAGACGCGGGTGGCCCGCATGGTCGCCGCCATGGCGGCCGACGGCATACCGGTCTCGCTCGAGCAGGTCCACGCACTCGCGGGCGAGGGGGCCACGCTGGGGCGTCCCCACATCGCCGACGCCCTCGTCGAGAGCGGCTACGTCGGCACCCGCGACGAGGCGTTCGCCGAGGTGCTGCGCAACGGCAGCCCGTACTACGCGTCGCACTACGCTCCCGACGCAGTGCGGGCGGTAGAGCTCGTGCGGGCGGCCGGCGGCGTGCCGGTGATGGCGCACCCGTTCGCCAACGCGCGCGGCTGGACCGTCGCCGACGAGGTCGTCGCCGAGATGGCCGACGCCGGGCTGGCGGGCCTCGAGGCCGACCACCGCGACCACTCCACCCGCGAGCGCGCCCACGCGCACACGCTGGCCGCGCGGCTGGGGATGTTCACCACGGGCTCGAGCGACTACCACGGCACCGGCAAGCAGAACCGGCTCGGCGAGAACACCACCGACCCCGAGGTCCTGCAGCAGATCGAGGACGAGGCCACCAGCGGCGTGGGAGTGGTCCGGGCGTGAACAGCATCATCGACCTGCAGGTCTTCGGCTCGGTCTTCGTCACGCTGCTGGTGATCATGGACCCGCCCGGCGCCCTGCCGATCTTCCTGGCCCTCACCGGCACCCTGACCCAGAAGCAGAAGATCGCCGCGGCCCGGCGCGCCTCCCTGGTGGCGCTCGGCGTGATCGTGCTCTTCGCGGTGTTCGGCCAGCAGATCCTGACCTACCTGCACATCTCGCTGCCCGCCCTGCAGGGCGCCGGTGGACTGCTCCTGCTGCTCGTGGCGCTGCAGCTCCTCACCGGATCCGAGCAGGAGCAGCACGCCGACGCCGGCGTCAACGTCGCCCTCGTGCCGCTGGGCACCCCTCTGCTCGCCGGCCCCGGCGCCATCGTCGCCACCATGCTGCAGGTCCAACGCGCCAACCACCCCAGCCAGTACATCGCCGTCGCCCTCGGGCTGGTGGCCACCATGTTCGTCGTGTGGCTGTTCTTCCGGTTCGCCGGCCAGGTGCACCGGGTGCTCAAGGACAGCGGCACCGTCCTCATCACCCGCATCGCCGGCCTGCTCCTCTCCGCGATCGCGGTGCAGATGGTGGCCGACAGCGTCCACGCCTTTGTCCGTGCCAGCGCCTAGCGTGGCGGGCATGGAGCAGGGGAGCCCCGGCGGGACGGGGAGCGCACGACCGGGAGCGTTCGTGCAGGAGGCGTTCGGGGGTATGCCGCAGCGCCTGTTCCGGGCGAGCCCGAGCCGCCTGCTCGCCTGGGTGGACTGCCCGCGGCGCTACCGGATGCAGTACCTCGACCGGCCCTCGCCGCCCCCGCGTGCGCAGCGGGCCCACACCTCGGTCGGCACCGCCGTGCACAACGCCCTGCGCGACTGGTGGGACCTGCCCGTCACCCGGCGCACGCCCGACGCCGGCGCCGAGCTCGTGCGCACGTCGTGGATCGAGGCCGGGTTCCGTGACCACGACCAGTCGGCGCAGTGGCGGCAGCGCGCCCAGCGCCAGGTGACCGGCTACCTCGCCGACGTCGACCCGGGCGAGCAGCCGCTCGGCATCGAGCGCACCGTGTCGCTCAAGACCGAGGTGCTGGCCCTGCAGGGGCGCATCGACCGGCTCGACGACCGGGGCAGCGAGCTCGCGGTGGTGGACTACAAGACCAGCCGCTGGGAGCCCACCGACGACGACGCCCGCACCTCGCTGCCGCTCGCGCTCTACGCGGCGGCGGCCTGGAAGATGTTCCGACGGCGCTGCGTCCGGGTCGAGCTGCACCACCTGCCCAGCGGGACGGTGGCGGCCCACGAGCACACGGGCGAGTCCCTCAAGCGCAAGATCGCCGAGGCCGAGTCCATCGCCCGTGACGCACGGCGGGCGGAGGACGACTACGCCGAGCGCGGGGTCGAGTCCGCGCGCTTCCCTGCCGCGGTCGGCCCGCTGTGCCAGTGGTGCGACTTCCGGGCGCACTGCCCGGAAGGCCAGGCGTTCGGTCCGGAGAAGTCGAGCTGGGCCGCGCTGGAGGACGTGCCTGCGAGCGTGACCAGCAGCGCGCCGAGGGTCAGAAGCTCCACCTGATGCCGACCCGGCCGGGGCCGACGCGGTGCACGACGTGCTGGACGCTGGTCGAGCCGCCGAGGTCGACCAGCGAGGTCGTGGTCCGGCCGTCGACGACGGTGTAGGTCTCGACGACGGTCGGGAGCCGGCTCGGGTCGAACCGCACCCAGACCATGATCTCGGTGACGCGGTGCAGCAGGAAGTACTCCACCGCGTCGTCGGGGGCAGCGCCGCGAGGCGACACGACCCGGTGCTCGGCCGCCGCCGTCTCGTCGATCCGCAGCGGACGCTCGAGCAGGATCTCCGCGGCGAAGACGCCTTCGTGGGCGTGGGTGACCTGCCGGCCGATGCGGCACCCGCTCACCGCCTCGAACTCGGCCACCTCACCGGTGGGCTCCGAGACCGACAGCAGGGCGGGGATGCGGTGGGCGCCGTCACGGGTGGCCCGGACGACGTTGCGGATGGTGCGCACGCGCTGCACCCCTGCGGCGTCCACGTCGATGGTGTCGTGCACGGTGACGTCGACCAGCTCGTGGTGGACCCCGAACCCGAGCTCCTCGAGCGCCCGCTGGCCGAGCGGGATCTCCTCCGGGAGCGGCGCCGCCGTCGGCAGGCCCCGAGCCGGCCCGGGGCGGCGTGGGGGCCCCAGCCTGCTCACGAGGTGCCCGCGGGGCACGCCGAGGATCTCCTCCAGGTGGGCCACGGCCTGCAGGGAGGCTGACCGCTGGGGCTGGCTGCGGCCGGACTGCCAGTAGCTGAGCGTGGCGATGCTCACCGGGGAGCCGCGCTCCTCCAGCCGCCGGCGCAGCGACTCCAGGCTGCGCCCGCTACGCCTCACGGCAGTGCGCAGCGCATCGGGGAACGACACGTCCACGCGTGCGGCGCCCTCCAAGCCACCGTGTTGCGGCACTGCCACCAGCCAAGCCCCTGTCTTTCGGGCAGGTGTGCCGCCCGAGCTCTTGCCGTGCTCTGACCCCACACGATAAGGGGTCGACCGTCGACGTGCCGCGTCGATGGAGATTCCCACCCACCTGACAGACTGGCCCGGACAGCACGCCCTCCCGCACGAAAGGCCGTCGCGTTGGCCAGAGCCCGCACCAGACCAGCGGTCGTCGTGTCCGTCGCCAACCAGAAGGGCGGCGTGGCCAAGACCACCTCGGTCGCCTCTCTGGGGGCCGCGTTCGCCGAGCAGGGCAAGCGGGTGCTGCTCGTCGACCTCGACGCGCAGGCCTGCCTCACCTTCAGCCTCGGGGTCGACCCCGACGAGGTCGAGTCCTCGGTCAACGAGGTGCTGCTCGGCAAGGCCACCATCGCCGACGTGCGCGTCACCTGCGAGGACGGCGTCGACCTCGTGCCCAGCGTCATCGACCTCGCCGGGGCCGAGGCCCAGCTCCTGCCACGGCCCGGCCGCGAGTACGTGCTGCGCACCGCGCTGGAGGAGGTGCGCGCCGAGTACGACGTCATCCTGCTCGACTGCTCCCCGAGCCTCGGCGTGCTGACCCTCAACGCCCTCACCGCCAGCCAAGGGCTGGTCATCCCCATGCCGTGCGAGATGCTCAGCCACCGTGGCGTGGGCCAGCTCCTCGACACGGTCGCCGACGTGCAGCGCATCCTCAACAAGGACCTCGCCGTCCTCGGCATCCTGCCCACGCTGTTCGACGGGCGCAGCAACCACGCCCAGGAGGTGCTTGCCGACGTGGGTGAGCGCTACGGCCTGCCGGTGCTCGACCCGCCCATCCCGAAGACGGTCCGGTTCGCGGAGGCGCCCGCGGTCGGACGGTCGATCCTGGCCACGTCGCGCACCTCCAAGGGCGCCAAGGCGTACCGCGACGTGGCCGCCGGGCTGTCGAAGAAGCTCGCAAGACTCTGAGGGCGGGCGGAATACCTCCCGGGTTCGGGGACTTGTCACTGGACGGTGACTGACCCCCTACCCCCGAGGAGAACCATGTCCCGCACTGCAGCCCTGGCCATGCCGTCCGCTGACGGCCGCTTCCAGACCACGACCGTGGAGCGTCGCGACCTGCGCGCCGACGACGTGCGCATCGACATCAAGTTCGCCGGCATCTGCCACAGCGACATCCACACCGTGCGCGGCGAGTGGGGCCAGACGTCCTACCCGCTGACCCCCGGCCACGAGATCGCCGGCGTCGTCAGCGAGGTCGGCCCCGAGGTCACGAAGTTCAAGGTCGGCGACCGCGTCGGCGTCGGCTGCATGGTCGACTCCTGCGGCGAGTGCGCCCAGTGCCAGGCCGGTCACGAGAACTTCTGCGGGAAGAAGACCGTCTTCACCTACGGCGACACCGACGTCGACGGCACGACCACCCAGGGTGGCTACAGCCAGCAGGTCGTTGTGACCGACCGGTTCGTCGTCCGCATTCCCGACGGCCTGGACCTCGACAAGGCCGCGCCCCTGCTGTGCGCCGGCATCACGCTCTACACCCCGCTCAAGCGCTGGCTCGACCACGCCGGCCCTGACGCCAAGGTCGCCATCGTCGGCATGGGTGGCCTCGGCCACATGGGCGTGCAGATCGCGGCAGCCATGGGCGCCGACGTCACCGTGCTGAGCCAGGGCCTGTCCAAGGAGAAGGACGGCCGTCGCTTCGGCGCCAAGGACTACCGCGCGACCAGCGACGCCAAGACCTTCGAGGAGCTCGCCGGCTCGTTCGACGTGATCATCTCGACGATCAGCGCGGACCTCGACCTGGCGCAGTACCTGTCGCTGCTCAAGCCGTTCGGCACGTTCGTGACCGTCGGCCTGCCGCCGAACCCGCAGAAGCTGCCGTTCGGTGCGCTCATCAACGGCGACAAGACGGTGGCCGGGTCCAACATCGGTGGCATCGCCCTCACCCAGGAGATGCTCGACTTCTGCGCCGAGCACAACATCGCCGCCGAGATCGAGACGATCAGCGCCGACCAGGTCGACGAGGCCTACGACCGCGTCGTGAAGTCGGACGTGCGCTACCGCTTCGTCATCGACACGGCGACGATCGGCTCCTGACCGCCGGTCACCCGGTCGCCCAGTAGCGGACGAGCGGCGCGAGTGCCGCCTCGGCCTCCCGCTCCTGCTCCCGGGTGTCCGCCCCGAGGGTGCCGACGTACGGCGCGGCACCCTCGGGGACGTCAAGCACCGCGGTCCGCGCCGTGCCGGCCACCGGCAGCAGCAGGACCAGTGCCGGGTGCGCCGACTCGAGGTCGGCCCGTCGGGCCCGGACGACGTCCAGGACGGGCCGCCAGGCCGACGCCCTCAGGGGGACGCGCACCAGGACCGACTGGGTCGTGGGTCGCCGGTGCTCGGCGGGCTCGGCCCAGTGCACGCAGGTGGCGGCCGGTGCCGCGGCCAGGAGCAGCGCGAGGTAGCTCGCGGCCCGGGTGAGCTGCGCCGGTGACCCGCTGTAGGCGAGGTTGAGGCGGCCGTCCGCCGCGGCGGGGCAGTCGACCTCGGGGTCGGGCGCGAGGGCGTCGTCGCGGGCGTAGTCCGGCGCAGCCGCGGCGGTGTGGACCTCGACGCGCTCGACGGCCGGTGGCAGCGAACGCACGACGCTGCCGAGCGACACCTCCGGGACGACCCGGAGGTCGGCGGTGACGGGGAGGTCGTGCTCGCGGTCGCCGGGGTCGACGGTGGCCGCCACGACGCCGGGCACCCGGGAGAGCGCCTGCGCTGCAGCCGAGGCCCACGCCTGCTCGTCCATCGGGATGGGCCCACCCGGCCCCTCCACCAGCTGGCCCAGCCGGGTGAGGCCGAACCCGGCGTGGTGCAGCGCGGCGGCGGTCGCCTCCGTGCGAGGCGAGCCGGCCAGCCGGATCACGCTCGTCGCGCGCTGCTCCCCGGTGCGGGAGACCAGGACCACGGGGTGGGTCGGGTCCTGCTGCACGGCGAGTGCGAACGCGCGGCCGGCTGAGGGTGTGACGACGGCACCGGGACCCACCCGCACCTCGTGGCCGACGTCGTCGCGCACTGCGACCGCCGTGCCACCCGTGAGCCAGGACGTCCCCGGCTCGGGCAGTGCCCCGGCCAGGTCGTCGGCGGCAGCCACCAGGTCGGTGCCGGTGCGGACCGTCGCGGTGAAGGGAGCGGCGCCCGACTGCACCTGCAGGGCCACCGAGGTCACCGCCGGCAGCGCCTGCATCGCGCGGAGCACCCGCAGCGCGATGGCGTTGGGGCCGGCGCTCGTGGAGGCCAGCACCACGTCGCGGCCGTGGCGCAGCTCCACCGTGGTGCCGGTGACGGCAGGGTGCTCGGCGGCATACCCCTCGATGGCCCCGGTCAGCCGCTGCACGACGGCGACGTCGGGTGGGCCGGTGAGCTGCGCCCTCAACGTCGGCTCGAACGCCCTCGCCGCGCTCCCGGAGGCGAGCGCCTCGTCCACCAGCTGCACGGCCACGACGCCGGGCTGGGCCCGCAGCCATGCGCGGAACCGCTCCTGCTCACTCGGCCGCAGCACGGCGACGACCACCGCTGCGACCGCGACCGCGGCCACGAGCAGGAGCGCCACGGTGCGGCGGCCGACCCCCGCTGCGATGTCACCCACGCCGCGAGGATGGCACCTGCCCGGCCCCGTACGGAGCCGTCGTGACCGTTTCGCAACGGGACCGGCCACCGCGGACAGGAGTCCGCGGTGGCCGGTGAAGGGCGCTGGGCCGGGCAGGCGCGCCGGGGAAGGGTCAGCCCTCCTGGGCAGCCGGGCTGGAGTCGCCCGCGCCACCACGGGTGCGGCGACGGTTGCGGTTGCGTCGGGGCTTGCTCGCCGCGTCGCCGTCCTGGGGGGCGGAGTCGGCGCGGCGCTCGCCACGGCCGCCGTCGCGGCCACTGTCACGACCACCGTCACGACCACCACGGCCCCCGTCACGACCACCGTCACGGCCTGAGCGGCCGCCACCGGCGGGACGACGCCCGCTGGACTTGCCGGTCTCGCCGAGGTCCTCGAGCACCTCGGCGTCGAGCCCGGCCAGCTTCTGCTCCGACCTGGGCAGGCGCCCCTTGGCCGTGCGCGGGATGTCGAGCTGCTCGTAGAGGTGGTCGGAGGAGGAGTAGGTCTCCTCGGGCTCGGGGATGCCGAGGTCGAGGGTCTTGTTGATCAGGCCCCAACGCGGCATGTCGTCCCAGTCGACGAAGGTGACCGCGATGCCCGTGTTGCCGGCACGCGCGGTGCGGCCGATGCGGTGCAGGTAGGTCTTCTCGTCCTCGGGGCACTGGTAGTTGATGACGTGCGTGACGTTGTCGACGTCGATGCCGCGGGCCGCCACGTCGGTCGCGACGAGGATGTCGACCTTGCCGTTGCGGAACGCCCGGAGCGCCTGTTCGCGGGCCCCCTGGCCGAGGTCGCCGTGGATGGCCGCGGCGGCGAACCCACGGTCGACGAGCTCGTCGGCGACCTTCGCAGCCGTGCGCTTGGTGCGGCTGAAGATGATGGTCAGGCCACGCCCCTCCGCCTGGAGCATGCGGGCGAGCATCTCGACCTTGTCCATGGCGTGCGCGCGGTAGACGAACTGCTCGACCGCCTTGACGGTGTGGGCGTTCTCCTGGTCGTCGCCCATCGCCCGGATGTGCGTGGGCTGGCTCATGTAGCGGCGGGCGAGGGCCACGACCGCGCCCGGCATGGTGGCCGAGAACAGCATGGTCTGGCGCGAGCCGGGGGTCATCGCGAGGAGCTTCTCGACGTCGGGCAGGAAGCCGAGGTCCAGCATCTCGTCGGCCTCGTCGAGCACGACCGACTTCACGTGGGACAGGTCGAGGTGGCCCTGCTTCGCGAGGTCGATGAGGCGACCCGGCGTGCCGACGACGATCTCCACGCCGGCCTTGAGCGCGTCGATCTGCGGCTCGTAGGCCCGGCCGCCGTAGACGGTGAGGACGCGGATGCCACGGCGCTTGCCGGCTCGCTCGAGGTCGCCGGCCACCTGGACGGCGAGCTCACGCGTGGGGGCGACGGCCAGGGCCTGCGGCTTGCCGGCGTGGGGCATGCCCTCCCAGGCGGCGTCGCCGCGCGCGACGGTGCGGTTGAGCATGGGGACGCCGAAGCCCAGCGTCTTGCCCGTACCGGTCTTGGCCTGGCCGATGATGTCGTGGCCGGACAGCGCCACGGGCAGGGTCATCGCCTGGATGGGGAAGGGGGAGGTGATGCCGGCGTCGGTGAGCGACGCGACGATGTCGGGGTGGACGTCGAAGTCGGCGAAGCTGGGGGTTGCGGGCGCAGCAGCGTCCGTCGTGGTCTCGGTCATGGAGTTCTCTCGATCGGGGCGCTCCCTGCGTGGGAGGCCGACGCGCAGCGGGCCGATCGGAGGTCTTCGTCAATGCTCGTCGAGCGGGGCGCGGAGGGTCTCCGCGGCTGATTCGTGCCGACCGGGCACCTTTGACGAGGCCCAGACTACCGCCGTGGTCCGGTTTCGCCCGCATCGACCGCACCCAGCGCCGTTAGGGTGACGACCATGACGCAGGACGACTGGCTCGCCGACCCGCAGTACCGCGAGGCGGTGGCTGACCTGCTGGGCGCACTCGCGTACGGCGAGCTCACCGCCTTCACGCGCCTCGCCGGCGACTCCGAGCTCTCTCCCACCCAGCCGCTCAAGGCCGCCGTCGCGGGGCTCGCCGTGGCCGAGTTCCGCCACTACGAGATGCTCGTCGCCCGGCTGGAGGCCATGGGCGTGGCGCCGGAGACGGCCATGGCGCCGTTCATCCCCGCCGTCGACGCCTTCCACGAGCGCACCCGGCCCAGCACCTGGCTCGAGGGGCTCGTCAAGGCCTACGTGGGCGACGGCATCGCCACCGACTTCTACCGCGAGGTGGCCGCCTACGTGGACCCCTCCACCCGTGACCTCGTCAACTCGGCCATGCAGGACGTGGGGCAGGCGGACTTCGTGGTCAAGGTGGTGCGCGAGGCGATCCGCACCGACCCCCGCATCGCCGGGCGCCTCGCGCTGTGGGGTCGCCGCCTCGTGGGTGAGGCCCTGTCGCAGGCGCAGCAGGTGGCCGTCGAGCGCGACGCGCTCGCGTCCCTGCTCGTGGGTGGTGTGGGCGGCCAGCAGCGGCCGAGTGCCGACCTGGCCGAGCTGGGGCGCATGTTCGCCCGGCTCACCGACGAGCACACGCGTCGTATGGGGCGCCTCGGCCTCGCTGCCTGAGCCCGTCCCCGGACGCGCGAGAGGCCCGGTCCACCAGGACCGGGCCTCTCGGCTGTCAGGCTGAGGTCAGACGTGGGTCGCGCCCCGGCGACCGGTCATGCGCTCGTAGATCACGATGAAGACGGCTGCCAGCACGACGCCGGCCAGGAACGGGATGATCTTGAACCCGCCGTTCGAGTTGTTGTAGCCGAGCTGGTAGACGAGCCACGACCCCACGAGGGAACCGAGGATCCCGAGGATGATGGTGACCAGCACCGAGATGTTCTGCTTGCCGGGAAGCACCAGTCGCGCCAAGGCTCCAATGATGAGGCCAGCGATGATGGCCCCGATGATCGTTCCAATCATCGTTCACTCCTTCTGCACGTGATGAGCTGTGCTGTTGTCGAGGCCGCGGTGCGGCCCTCACCGGAGTACTCAACACGCTCAGGCCGGGTGACGCACGTTGGACGAGGGAGTGTCGAGGTCACGGCTCGGGAACGATTCTACTGCGTTTGCGCAGGTCAGCGGCCTGCGATAAAGGAGTTGCTCAGGTCGTCCGGTCGGTGGGGAGCCGGCCGGACGACCCTTGGCGCGTCAGACGCCGAAGCCGACGCCGCGCTTCTCGGACTCGCCGATCTGGACGTAGCCGACCGAGGCGGCGGGGACGAGGACCTGCCGGCCCTTGTCGTCGGTGAGGCGCAGGACGGCGCCCTCGCCGAGCGAGGCGCTCACCGCCGCCTCGACCTCGGCCGCGGTCTGGTTCGACTCGATGACGACCTCGCGGGAGACGTTCTGCACGCCGATCCTGACCTCCACGGTGGTGCCTTCCTGTTCTGGGGTGACCGGCCGCGGTGCGGCGCCCGGCGATGAGGTGCGCACGCGCCGTACCCGGCCGCGCGCTGCTGTCGACAAGGCTAACGAGCCGCCTCGGGGGAACCTTCCCCGCCCACCTTGGGGAACGAGCCGAGGCCGCGCCACGCGAGGGTGCCGACGAGGCGGGCGGCCTCGTCCTTCGGGATGTCGGAGCCCTGGGCGAGCCAGTGGCGGGCGCTGACCTGCGCGAGGCCGGTCAGCGCCATGCCCAGCAGGGAGGCGTCCTCCTCGGGGAGGTTGGTGTCCTCGGCGATGACCTCGGCCACCGCCTCGGCGCAGACCAGGCCGACGGCGTCGAGGCGGTTGCGGACGGCGGACTCGTTGGTGAGGTCGGACTCGAAGATGAGCCGGAACGCCGCGCCGTCTCGGGAGACGAAGTCGAAGTAGGCGCTGATGGTCGCGTAGACGCGGTCCTTGTTCTCGTGGGTCGAGGCCAGCGCCTCCCGCACGAGGAGCTCGAGTCCCTCGCTGTGCTTGTCGAGCAGGGCCAGGTAGAGCTCGAGCTTGCCCGGGAAGTGCTGGTAGAGCACGGGTTTGGACACACCCGCACGGTCGGCGATGTCGTCCATGGCGGCGGCGTGGTAGCCCGACTCCACGAACGCCGCCTGCGCGGCCTCGAGCAGCTGCGCCCGGCGGGCGGAGCGCGGCATCCGCTGGCCCCTGGCCGTGTCGGTGCCGGTCTCGGCGCGAAGCGACATGCGTCCCTCTCTCGTGGCTGGCCCACCGCAAGGCGGAGGTGTCGGTGACATCGTACGCACGGGTAACGTGAGTCACATGGGGATCCCACCGCTGGTCGCTCCCGGGCCCGAGCTCACGGTCGAGCAGAAGGCCCGCTACGCCCGGCACATCCTGCTGCCCGACATCGGGGTCGAGGGCCAGCGACGCCTTTCCAACGCGCGCGTCCTCGTCGTGGGCGCCGGCGGCCTGGGCTCGCCCGCGCTGCTCTACCTCGCCGCTGCCGGCGTCGGCACCATCGGCATCGTCGACGACGACGTCGTCGACGCCTCCAACCTCCAGCGGCAGGTCGTCCACGGCGTCGCCGACGTGGGGCGCCCCAAGACGGAGTCGGCCGCCGAGAGCGTCGCCGCGGTCAACCCGCTCGTGACCGTCGTGCGCCACGACCTGCGGCTCACCGCCGACAACGCCCTGGAGGTCCTGGCCGACTACGACGTGGTCCTCGACGGCGCCGACAACTTCGCGACCCGATACCTCGTCAACGACGCCTGTGTCCTGCTGGGCCTGCCGCACGTGTGGGGGTCCATCTACCGGTTCGACGGCCAGGTGTCGGTGTGGTTCGCCGGGCACGGGCCCTGCTACCGCTGCGTGTTCCCCGACCCGCCGCCGCCGGACGCCGTGCCGTCCTGCGCGACCGGCGGGGTGCTCGGCGTGCTGTGCGCGTCGATCGGGTCGGTGCAGGTGGCCGAGGCGGTCAAGCTCGTCGTCGGGCGGGGCGAGCCGCTCGTGGGGCGGCTGCTGGTGCACGACTCCCTGCGCCAGACCTGGGACACGCTCCGGGTGCGCGCCGACCCCGACTGCCCGGTGTGCGGCGAGTCGCCCACGGTCACCGGGCTGGTCGACTACGACGACTTCTGCGGGATCGGGGGAGCAGCGGCCGGGGTCGTGGAGACCCCGGGTTTCGCCGAGGTGTCGGCGACCGAGCTGGCGCAGCTGCTCGCCGAGCGGGAGCGGGGGGAGGCCGAGTTCGAGCTGGTCGACGTCCGCGAGCCGGGGGAGCGCGACATCGTGTCGGTGCCCGGGTCGCGAGCAGTCCACCTCGACGCCTTCCGGGCTGGCACCGCCGAGCAGGAGCTGCCGCGCGGCGTACCCGTCGTGGTGCTCTGCAAGTCCGGCGTGCGGTCCGCCGAGGCGGCCGGCCTGCTGGCGGCGCAGGGCCGCGACGACGTCCGCAACCTCACCGGCGGGGTGCTCGCGTGGGTGCGCGACGTCGACCCGAGCCTGCCCGTGTACTGAGCAGTGGTCACCGACGCCACGGGCTTCGGCCCGCCCAGCGAGTTCGCCGACGACGTCCTCGAGGTCGTCGACCAGATCCCGGAGGGCATGGTCATGACGTACGGCGACATCGCCGAGGTGCTCGGGCGCGGAGGCGCGCGCGGGGTCGGTTCGGTGATGGCGCGGTACGGGTCGGACGTGCCGTGGTGGCGCGTGCTGCGCTCCGGGGGGTACTTCCCGCAGGGGCTGGAGGACGAGGCGCTCGCGCACTACCGGTCCGAGGGGACCCCCCTGGTGGGTGGCGCCCTGGACGGCAGGCGGGTGGACCTGTCGGTGGCCCGCTGGAAGGACGCCCAGCGCCCCAGCGCGTGACGCGCCGGGACGTGTCGGCGCGGTGTCGGCGCGAGGTGATGGAATCAGGACCGTGCTGACCCTGCGCCGTGCCCCGAGCCTCGTCGTCGACGCGCCCGCGCTCGACGACGTGCAGCGGCAGGCCGTCGACCACCGGGGCGGCGTCCTGCGTGTGCTCGGGGGCCCCGGCACCGGCAAGACCACCACCGCCGTCGAGGCCGTCGTGGCCAGGGTCGCAGCCGGCGAGGCGACGCCCGACCAGTGCCTGGTCCTCACGTCGTCGCGCGTCGGGGCAGGGACCTTGCGCGAGCGCGTGACGGCCCGGCTCGGGCGGACCTCGACCGAGCCGCTGGCCCGCACCCACCAGGCCTTCGGGTTCGGCATCCTGCGGCAGGCCGCGGCGCTGCGTGGCGACCCCGCGCCACGACTGCTCAGCGGGCCCGAGCAGGACGTCATCCTTCGCGAGCTGCTCGCCGGGCACGCGGCCGGCGACACGAAGGCGCCGCTGTGGCCCGAGCGCGTCCACGCCGCCCTCGGCACCCGCGGGTTCCGGCACGAGCTGCGCGACCTGCTCATGCGCGCGGTGGAGCTCGACCTCGAGCCGCACGACCTCGCCCGCTGGGGACGCGAGCGCGACCGCCCGGAGTGGGTGGCCGCCGCGTCCGTCCTCGCCGAGTACGACGAGGTGACCGCCCTCTCGGCGCCCGGTGCCTACGACCCGGCGTGGATCCTGGGTGCCGCGGCCGACCTGCTGGTCGAGGACCCCGACGCCCTGGCCCGGCTGCGCGACGGGCTGCGGCTCGTCGTGGTCGACGACGCCCAGGAGCTCACGTCGGCGGCCGCGCGGCTCCTGCGGACCGTGCTGGCGCCGGGCATCGACCTCGTCCTCCTCGGCGACCCCGACAGCGCGGTCCAGACCTTCCGGGGCGCCGACCCTCGATACCTCGCCGACGGCTGGACCGAGCTGGGCAACGGGCCCACGCTGGTGCTGCCCACCGCCCACCGCCTGCCTGCGGCGGTCCACGAGGCAGCCGGTCGCGTGGCGCCCAAGATCGGGGCGCTCGGGGGCGGGGCGCAGCGCGCGGCAACCGCCGCCCGCCCCGGCGGCCAGGTGGAGGTGCGGCTGCTGCGGGCGGTGAGCCAGGAGGCCAGCTGCGTGGCCGCCGAGCTGCGCGAGGCCCACCTGCGACACGGCGTGCCGTGGTCGCAGATGGCCGTCGTCGTGCGCGGCCAGGGACGCACCTCGACGCTGCGCCGCGTGCTCATGGCGTCCGGTGTCCCCGTCGCCGGGTCGGCCACCGACCTGCCGGTGCGCGACGAGGTGGCGGTCCGGCCCCTGCTCGCCCTGCTGGGCGTGGTGCTCGACCTGGCGCGGGGCCTCGAGGACGCGCTCACCCCCGAGGTCGCCGTCGACGCGCTGCTCTCACCGGTGGGCGGCGCCGACGCAGTGGGCCTGCGCCGGCTGCGTCGGGCGCTGCGGCGCCGCGAGCTCGAGGGTGGCGGTGGGCGCACCAGCGACGAGCTCCTCGCCGAGGCCCTGTGCATCCCCGGTGCGCTGGTCGAGCTGGGGCCCGAGGCCAACCCGGCGCGCCGGGTCGCGCGCACCATCGCCGCAGGGGTCAGCGCCGCCAAGGGCGGTGTGGAGGGCGCCTCATGGCGGTGGGCCACGGGCGTCAGCGCCGAGTCGGTGCTGTGGGAGATGTGGTCGGCCACCGGGCTGGCGCGGGAGTGGCAGGCAGCCGCCCTCGCGGGCGGCCAGGCCTCGGCCCGCGCCGACCGCGACCTCGATGCCGTCGTCGGGCTCTTCGACGCCGCAGCGAAGTTCGTCGACCGGCTGCCCCAGGCCGGCCCCGAGGAGTTCCTCACCCACATCGGCAGCCAGGACATCCCGGGCGACACCCTCGTCGCCCGCTCGCCGGTCGGTGAGTCCGTCACCATCACCACCCCGCAGGCGGCGGCAGGTCGGGAGTGGCAGTTCGTCGTCGTCGCCGGTGTGCAGGAGGGGGTGTGGCCCGACCTGAGGCTGCGCGGCTCGCTGCTGGGCTCCGAGCACCTCGTCGACGTCGTGTCCGGGCGGTCGACCACCTTCCGGGCGGCGCAGGCAGCAGTGCGCTACGACGAGACCCGGCTCTTCCTCGTCGCGCTCACCCGCGCCAGCGAACGTGTCCTCGTCACCGCGGTCCGCAGCGACGACGAGCAGCCCTCGGTCTACCTCGACGTCGTCGACCCGGAAACCATTGCGGAGCAAGGCGATCGACCGTTCGCCGACGTGGCCCGCACCATGACCCTCCCCACCCTGGTAGGCCAGCTGCGGCGCCAGCTCCTCGACCCCGACCCCGCCGAGCGCGACACCGCCGTCGCCGCGCTGGCACGCCTCACCCACGAGCGCGTCCCCGGCGCCGACCCCCGTGAGTGGTGGGTCATGCGGTCGGTGTCCGACGACCGGCCACTGCGCACCGACGACCAGCAGGTGCGGGTCTCGCCGAGCAAGGTCGAGGCGTTCGGCAAGTGTGGGCTGCGCTGGCTCTTCAGCTCGGTCGGCGGCGACGGCCCCTCCGTCGGGGCCGCCGACATCGGCACGCTGGTGCACGCCATCGCCCACGACCTCGGCGACGCCGACGCCGAGCGGATGGTCGCGGAGGTGGACGCCCGCTGGGGTCGCCTCGGGCTCGCGTCGGGCTGGGTCTCGGACCGCAAGCGCCACGAGGCGCACGACATGGTGCGCCGGCTCGGCCGCTACTTCCGTGAGGCGGAGGCGGCCGGCTGGACCCGGCTTGGAGCGGAGCTGGACCTGCGTGTCGTCCTGGGGCGCGCGGTCCTCACGGGCCAGGTCGACCGCCTGGAGCGGACGCCCGACGGCCAGGGCCTGCGGGTCGTCGACTACAAGACCGGCAGCAGCAAGCCACGCACCGACGAGCTGGCCCGTCACCCCCAGCTCGGCGCCTACCAGCTCGGGGTGGAGCAGGGCGCGTTCCCCGAGCACGGGACGACCACCGCCGGGGCGGCCCTGCTGCAGGTGGGCAAGAGCGCCCTGGTGAAGACCACGCTGCAGACCCAGCCGCCGCTGGGGGAGGACGAGGACCCGCAGTGGGCCGCCGAGCTGGTGGGTGCGACGGCCGAGGGCATGGCCGGGTCGACGTTCCACGCGACGGTGGGTGAGTGGTGCACGCAGTGCCAGGTGCGCAGCTCCTGCCCCGTGCAGCCCGAGGGGAGGGTGCTGTGAGCACCGACGGACAGCCGCGCGCCAGGCTCTCGGCCCAGGAGGTCGCCGCGGCTCTGGGCCAGCCCGAGCCGACGCCCCAGCAGGTCGCCGTCATCGAGGCGCCGTTGTCGCCCCTGCTCGTGGTCGCCGGTGCCGGGTCCGGCAAGACCGAGACGATGACCGGTCGCGTCGTCTGGCTCGTGGCCAACGGCCTCGTCGAGCCCGACCAGGTCCTCGGCCTCACCTTCACCCGCAAGGCGGCCACCGAGCTGTCCGAGCGCATCGGTGCCCGCCTGCGCCTGCTGCAGTCGCGTGACGTGTGGCACCCCCGCACCGACGACGAGGAGACCGGCGCCGAGGTGCTCGGCGGCACCCCGACGGTGTCCACCTACCACTCGTACGCAGGTCGCCTGGTCCGCGAGCACGCCCTGCGGCTCGGCTACGAGTCGGAGTCGCGGCTGCTGTCCGAGGCCGCCGCCTGGCAGTACGCCTCGGAGGTGGTGTCCGCCTACGACGGGCCGATGGAGCACGTGCCCAACGCCGAGTCGACCGTCACCGCCGCCGTCGTCGACCTCGCCGGCGAGATGGCCGAGCACCTGGTCACCCCGGCCCAGGTCCGCGAGCACCTCGAGGAGGTCCTCGCCTCCCTGGCTGCGCTGCCGCCGGGGACCAGCCGCGCCAAGGACCTGCCTGGCGAGGCCAGGAAGATGCGCGACGCCCTGCGCGCCCGGGCGGGGGTGCTGCCCATGGTGGAGCGCTACCTCGACCTCAAGCGACAGCGCGACGCGATGGACTTCTCTGACCAGATGGCGCTCGCGGCCCGGCTGGCCATGACCTTCCCGGACATCGGCGCCATCGAGCGGCAGCGTTTCGGGGCTGTCCTGCTCGACGAGTTCCAGGACACCTCGGCGGCGCAGCTCGAGCTGCTGAGGTCGCTGTTCGTCGCTGAGGGAGAGCCGGTCCCCGTGACCGCGGTCGGCGACCCGCACCAGTCGATCTACGGGTGGCGTGGCGCCAGCGCCACCACGCTCAGCGCCTTCCGCGAGGTGTTCCGCGACGGTGGTGCGACCGGCGCGCCGGCGCCGGTCAAGCCGCTGTCGACGAGCTGGCGCAACGACGAAGCCGTGCTCGACGTCGCCAACGCCGTGGCCGGGTCGCTGCGCGCCGACTCCGCCGTCCCGGTGGAGGAGCTGTCGGCCCGCCCCGGGTCCGGTCCCGGCCGCGTCAGCGCCGCCCGGGTGCTCACCGCCGCCCAGGAGGCCTCCCTCGTCGCGACCTGGCTGCGGGACCGGCGCACCCAGGGCGCGAAGTCCGCCGCGGTGCTGTGCCGCAAGCGGTCGCAGTTCGCGCTCGTGATCGACGCCCTCGAGGCTGAGGGAGTTCCCTACGAGGTCGTGGGCCTCGGCGGCCTCCTGCTCACCCCCGAGGTGGAGGACATCACCTCACTGCTGCACGTCGTCCACGACCCGACGCGTGGTGACCAGCTCATGCGCCTGCTCACCGGTCCGCTGTGCCGCCTCGGCGCTGCCGACCTCGACGGGCTGATGGCCTGGGCCCGTCACCAGCAGGACCTGCGCATCAGCGCCGCCCGTCGTGCCGCAGGAGACGAATCCGCCAACGGGGCCGGCGACGCGACGAGGGCGACCGGCGGCACGACGGAGTCCGGCCCCGGTGGGGGCGGCGCCACGGTCGAGCCGGTCGACCAGGCGCCGGACAGCACCGACCGGGTCAGCATCGTCGAGGCCGTCGACGACCTGCCGCCCTCGGGGTGGCTCGGCCGCGACGGCCAGGCGGTCAGCGACGTCGCCCTCGGCCGGCTCGCGGGTCTGCAGCAGGCGATCCGCCGACTCAGGTCGCTGAGCAGCCTTCCCCTCGCCGACCTCGTCGGGGAGGCCGAGCGCGTGCTCGGCCTCGACATCGAGGTCCTCGCTCGGGAGGGCTACACCCCGACGGCCGCCCGCGCACACCTCGACGCCTTCGCCGACGTCGCCGCGAGCTTCACCGTCAGCGCCGACCGTCCCAACCTCGGGGGCTTCCTCGCCTGGCTCGGCGCTGCCCTCAAGGAGGAGCGCGGGCTCGACAAGGGCTACATCGAGGCCTCCACCGATGCCGTCCAGGTGCTCACCGTCCATGCGGCCAAGGGCCTGGAGTGGGACGCCGTGGCGGTTCCCGGCCTCGTGGAAGGGTCGTTCCCGGCCCTGTCGTCGGCGGTCAGCCGGGTCGTCGACGACGAGTGGGCCGTGCCCACGCCGAAGGCCCGCGGCTGGGTCGCGGGCCTGCAGGACGGCGGCATCCCCTACGCCTTGCGCGGCGACGCCCACGGCCTGCCCGTCCTGGACTGGCGTGCGGCCGAGGACTGGAAAGACATCGACGGCCGGGTCGAGAAGTTCCTGCACGCCGGGGGCGAGCACGCAGTCGCCGAGGAGCGGCGCCTCGCCTACGTCGCGTTCACCCGCGCGAAGACCGACATGCTGCTCATGGCCCCGGTCTGGACCGACGGGAAGACACCGAAGGTGACCTCGCGCTTCCTCCTCGAGGCCCTCGCGGGTGAGGACCTCTCCGTGCAGGTCCTGGAGTGGGCCGACATGCCCGACCCGCTCGAGCCCGAGCGCGCGGAGAACCCCGCCGCGGCGGAGGTCGTCTCGGTGCAGTGGCCGGCGGACCCGCTGGCCGAGCGCAGGACGGCCCTCGCCGACGGCGCCATGGCGGTGCAGCAGGCGATCGAGGACTACGACCAGCGCACGTCACGGGGCGACGGCCCCCTCGAGCAGGGGCTGCTGCCGCTGCCGGGGGAACGGCTCTCGGTCCTCGAGGAGCTCGACCTGCTGCTCGAGGAACGGCGCCGGCTCGCGACCCGTGGCGACGTCACCGTCCTGCTGCCGCGCCACCTGTCGGCGTCGGCGGTGGTGTCGCTGGCGCAGGACCCCGAGCGGTTCGCGTCGGCGCTCCGTCGACCGATGCCCGAGCCCCCCGCACTCGCGGCCCGGCGAGGCACCGCGTTCCACGCGTGGGTCGAGCAGCACTTCGCGAAGGCGGCCATGGTCGACATCCTCGACCTGCCCGGCAGCGCCGACGACGACCCGGCAGACGATGCCGAGCTGCCGGTGATGAAGGAGCACTTCCTCGCCAGCGAGTGGGCCTCCCGCACCCCGGCCGAGATCGAGATCGCGGTGGAGACCGTGATCGACGGCATCGCGGTGCGCGGACGCATCGATGCGGTGTTCCCGCGCCCCGGCGGTGGCTTCACGGTCGTGGACTGGAAGACCGGGGCCAAGCCGTCGGGGGAGGTGGCCCGGGCGCGCGCACTGCAGCTGGCTGCCTACCGCGTCGCCTTCGCCCGCCTGCGCGGCCTGGACCTCGAGGACGTCGATGCCGCGTTCTACTACGCGGGCTCGGGGGAGACCGTGTTCCCCGAGCTGCCTGACGACACGCACATCGCCCAGCTCCTCGCGGCGGTACCGGACTAGGGCGCGAGCAGGACAGCGCGACCGGGGACGCTACTGCGCCCAGGGCGGCGCGAGCTCCTCGCCGCCCGGCTGCATCGACGCCTTCATCCCCACCAGGGAGGTGACCCAGGCGCAGGCTGGTTCGTCCGCGCTGTTGCCGACGGTGAGCACCGCCCCGGCCGGCACGAGGACGGCGTCCCCGGTCTGGGCGGTGAAGTGCTCGCGGTCGACCTCGACGTCAAGCTCACCGGCGAGGACGTGCAGGACCTCCTCCTCCGTCATGCTGTGGGGCCGTCCGGGGGTGTGCGGCGCGAAGTCGGCTCGCCAGGCAGCGATGCTCCTGGCGCCGCTGGCGCTGGACACCAACGAGCTGAACCTGACGCCGTGCAGGTCGAAGACCCGGGCCTCGGAGCGGGGACGGTGTCGCCCTTCCCTCTCTTCCACTTCTTCCATGACTTCCTCCTCAGATGGACAACCTGGTTGACCATATACGGTCAACCAGGTTGTCGACAAGGCCTAGGGTGGGGGCATGGACCCAGTGGACGACCTGGCAATGCCGTTCCTGCTGATGTCGGCGTTCCGGAACCTCGTCGACGCCGTGCACGCGCAGCTGGCCGATGACGGGTTCCCCGGGGTCCGGGCCACGCACGGGTTCGCGATGCAGGCGATCGGGGCCGGCTGCACGAGCGTCGAGCTGGGTGAGCGGCTCGGGGTCTCGAAGCAGGCGGCCGCGAAGACCGCGTCGACGCTCGAGGAGATGGGCCTCCTGCGGCGCGAGCCCGTCGAGCGGGACGCTCGTCAGAAGCTGCTCGTGCCCACGCCTGCAGGTCGTCGCATGCTGAGGCTGTCAGCGTCGGCCTTCCGCGCGGAACTGGCCAGGTGGCGCGAGGACGTGGGGGACGCCGGCGTCGACGCCACCCTGGCCACCCTGTCGGTGGTCGCCGCCGGTGGTCGTGGCCCCACCGACTTGTCCGACTGGACCTGAGCTGCGCAGGCGGTCCGGGCCAGCCCCGAAGGAAGCACGGGGGAGGCACGGGGGAGGCGCCGGCGGCTAGGGGCGCGAGTAGCCCGGCTCGAACTCCGGGCCCGGGTCCTCGTCGTCGTCGTCGAACTGCACCGGGGCCGCGGAGGCGGGTGGCCGTGGGGCCGCCGGCGGTGACGCGACCGGGATCTCGGTGGTGGAGTCGTCATACGGCTCAGGCACGGGCTGCTCGTCGTGGTCGTCCTGCGCGGGATCGTGGAGGAGGTGCTCCTGGCCCTCAGGCTCTTCCTGCTCCCGTTCGTCCTCGTGGTCCTCGGGGTCAGCGGGGGACTCGTCGCCGTCGTCGCGACGCTCGTCCTCGTCCGCCGCCTGGTCGAGGTAGTCGGCAGCCTCGTCCTCGTTGACCGTGGGGGCGAACATCACCGCGACGTCCTCGTCCTCCTCGTCCTCGGTGTCCTCGACGACGTCCGGCGGGACCACGACAGGCCCGGGGCGGCGCGCAGGGGTGGTCCCGGCCCGCCGGTAGTCGTGGGCCGCCTCCTCCCGCTCGTGCACCTCGTCCTCGAGCCGGCGCAGCGCGGCCGCGTGGCGCTCGACGAGCAGGCGGTCGGCGCTGCCGACCGCTGCCAGCAGTGCCGACAGGACCCGCATCTCGGCGACGAGCCGGGCGCGGGTCAGCAGGTGGGGGTCGGGGCGTTCGGAGCGCGCGTGGGCGTAGGCCTCCATGAGCGTCTCGAGCGCGGGCTCGGACGCCTGGGTCGCCAGGGCGGAGAAGTCGTCTGCCGGGTCGGCGACCTTGGCGTCCTCCCACCCGGTGAAGGCCTTGACGCGGCCGGTGGAGGCGTCCTGGTCGTCCTCGAAGACCACGAGCACCTGGTCGCCGGTGAGGTCGCCGTGCGTCGGGGTGGGCGCGAACCGCCACAGGGCCACGTCCTCGAGCTGCTTCTCCCACCGGGCGAGCAGGCCCGTCGGCACGTGCCCCGTGGCGGCCGCCCGGTCGAGCTCGGTGAGCCGGCGCGTGCGGTAGGTGTCGGCGTCGTAGGCCGGAAGCCCTGCCTCCTCGAAGAGCCCGTGGTCGGCGTTGTGCAGCGCGGCGATGGCGCGTCCGAGCTCGGCGGCGAGTCCGGGGCCCGGGGGCAGGGCCGAGAAGTCGATGTTCTGGCCGGGCAGGAAGGGGTAGATCGCGGCCCGTCCGCCCTCCTTCAGCGGCGCGAAGCCCTTGGGCGTGGGGACGCTGAACGGCAGCCGGCGCGCGAGGAGGCCGAGCAGCCCGAAGGTGGACTCCATCTGCGCCGCGGCAGCCTGGCTGCGCGGCACCCGGATCACCCACCGGCGGTGCTGGGTGTCCTGGACGAACGCGACGTCGTACTGGTGGTCGGGGGTCCCCGGCAGTGCCTCGACGCTCGCGGGGTCCAGGCCCGGCACGGCGGCGCTGGCCAGTGCGGCGAGGAAGAGGGGGGTGCGTTCCACGCGCCCACCGTATGCCGAGAGGGCGCACCTAGGGTGGAGGCGTGGGCTCCTTCGCCAAAACTCTCCCGAATCTGCCGTTCGCCCAGCCCGGGCTCGACCGCTCGGCCGAGCTCCGCAGCGACCCCGGTCTGCTGGCGGACCTGCTCGCGACGCCGACGACCCGCGTCCTGGAGCTGCACGGCGACCGGGTCGAGGTCCGCGAGGAGGAAGGCCTCGCGCGGTTGTCGCTGCGGGCCCCGCAGGCCGGCGACATCGACCGGCTCGGACTCTTCCTCGGCGTCGACGACCACGACGCCTCCCACGTCGCCGTGGTGCTCGACCCACCCCCGGAGGATCACGGACGGCCGGACGGCTCCCACGGCGTGGAGGGGGGCGGGCTGCGTACCCTGCGGCAGGTCGGTGCCCACCTCGAGGCGCTCGACGCCACCCTCTTCACGACGTCCCTCGCGCTGGCCAACTGGCACCGCGCGCACCCGTTCTGCCCGCGCTGCGGCGCCCCCACCGAGCCGGCCCAGGGCGGCTGGCTACGCCGTTGCACCGCCGAGGGCAGCGAGCACTACCCGCGCACCGACGTGGCCGTGATCATGTCCGTCGTCGACCAGGACGACCGGCTGCTGCTGGCCCGTGGCGCGGGCTGGGGCGAGGGCAGGTTCTCCGTCCTCGCCGGGTTCCTCGAGCCGGGGGAGAGCCTGCCCGTCGCGGTCGCCCGGGAGGTCCGCGAGGAGGTGGGCCTGGAGGTCACCGACGTGGAGTACCTCGGCGACCAGCCGTGGCCGTTCCCCACCTCGCTGATGGTGGGCTTCACCGCGCGGGCCGTGGGGGGCGACCTCGTGCTCCAGGACTCCGAGATCGCCGAGGCGCGGTGGTTCAGCCGCGAGGAGCTGGTGGCGGCCGTCGAGGACGGCCGGCTCGCGATGTCGGGTCGGCTGTCGATCTCGCGGCGCCTGCTGGAGCACTGGCTGGGCCACGAGCTCGACCGCCCGTGACAGCGCTCAGCCGCCCGGACCCGGACGGGTGGGGCGGCTGAGGGCTGTCCAGCGGGTCAGGAGGCGAGGCGCTTCTTGACCTCGTTGATCGAGGGGTTCGTCGCGGCGGTGCCGTCGGGGAACAGCAGCGTGGGGACGGTCTGGTTGCCGCCGTTGACGTCCATCACGAACTTCACCGCGTCGGCCTCGTCCTCGATGTTCACCTCGGTGAACGCGATGCCCTCGCGGCCCATCTGCGCCTTGAGGCGGTTGCAGTACCCGCACCACGAGGTGGTGAACATGGTCACGGAACCGGGGGCCGGGGCCTTCAGGGTCGACATCGGGCAGCACTCGCTCTCTCGAGGGGTCGGGATCGTCGTACGGGCCCCGTCGTGGGGCCACGGTCGTCAACGTCGACGGGGGCCGCGGTCTTCCCCTGCGCCGGTGTGACGTCGGTGACCATGATGTCCCATGCCCGAAACCCGCCTCGACCCAGCGCTCCTGCGACTCGCCGCCTCCCGCAACCTCGCCGCCCTGGCTGCCCTCAAGCGCGACGGCCGGCCCCAGCTGTCCATGGTCAACTACGCGCTCGCGCTCGAGGGCGACACGGCGACGGCGAGGGTGTCGGTCGTCGACGGCCGGGCCAAGGTCGCGAACCTGCAGCGCGACCCGCGCGCGTCCCTGCTCGTCACCTCGCCCGACGGCTGGTCGTACACCGTGCTCGAGGGCGATGCCGAGCTGTCGCCCGTCGCGCGGGCGGAGGACGACCCCACGGTGGAGGAGCTCGTCGAGCTCTACCGGGCCATCCGCGGGGAGGACCACCCGGACTGGGGCGACTACCGCCGGGCGATGGTGGCCGACCACCGGCGCATCCTGCGGGTCCACGTGCACAAGGTCTACGGCCTGGTGCAGTGACCGGCGCGTGGGCCGGACCGGGCTGGGGACACGCGTACGCCGCCGTCAGCGGGGTCTGACAGGATCGCGGGCGATGTCCCCTGCACCTGCGACGCCCAGCGCCGACGAGATCCTCACCGCCCTCGACCCCGAGCAGCGTGAGGTGGCCGCCCACCCCCTGGGGCCGATGTGCGTGCTCGCCGGGGCGGGCACCGGCAAGACCCGGGCCATCACCCACCGGATCGCCTACGGGGTCCACTCCGGCGCCTACCAGCCCCAGCGCGTGCTGGCGGTCACCTTCACCGCCCGCGCTGCCGGCGAGATGCGCACCCGCCTGCGCGACCTCGGGGTGGGAGGGGTGCAGGCGCGCACCTTCCACGCGGCCGCGCTGCGCCAGCTCCACTACTTCTGGCCGCAGGCCATCGGGGGTGCCGCGCCCGAGGTCATGCCGCACAAGGCGGCGGCCGTCGCCCAGGCGGCTGCGTCGCTGCGCCTCGACCTGGCTCGCGACCGCACCGCCATCCGCGACCTCGCCGCCGAGGTCGAGTGGGCCAAGGTCTCGATGCTCACCCCGGAGACGTATGCCGCCGGCGCCCGTGCCGCCCGCCGTGAGCCGCCGGGCCTCGACGCCACGGCCATGGCCCGCGTGCTCGAGGCCTACGAGCAGGTCAAGACCCAGCGCGGGGTCATCGACTTCGAGGACGTGCTGCTCCTGACCGTCGGCATCCTCTCCGAGCGGGAGGACATCGCGCGGGCCGTGCGGGCGCAGTACCGGCACTTCGTCGTCGACGAGTACCAGGACGTCAACACGCTGCAGCAGCGGCTGCTCGAGCTGTGGGTGGGTGAGCGCCCCGACCTGTGCGTCGTCGGCGACCCCGCGCAGACCATCTACTCGTTCACCGGCGCGAGCCCGCGGCACCTGTTGGAGTTCCCGGCCACGCACCCCAAGGCGCAGGTCGTACGGCTGGTGCGCAACTACCGCTCGACACCGCAGATCGTCGGGCTCGCCAACCTCGTGGTCCGCGGGCCCTCCGGCGCGATGCGCAGCAACGCCGTCACCCTGCAGGCGCAGGCGGCCGACGGCCCGACCCCCTCGCTGACCGCCCACCCGGACGACCCGGCCGAGGCCGCCGCCGTGGCGGGCGAGATCGCCGACCGGGTGGCCAAGGGCGTCTCCCCGGGCGACATGGCGGTCCTGTTCCGCACCAACGGCCAGTCCGAGGCCTTCGAGGCGGCGCTGGCCGAGCGGGACATCCCCTACCTGGTGCGCGGTGGCGAGCGGTTCTTCGCCCGTCGGGAGGTCCGCGACGCGATCCTGCTGGTGCGCGGCGCGGCGCGGTCCGACGACGGGTCGATCCCGCTCCCGGACCTCGTCCGGGACGTCCTCCTCGGCGCCGGGTGGACCCGGGAGGCGCCCAACGCCGGTGGGGCGGCCCGCGAGCGCTGGGAGTCGCTCGCCGCGCTCGCCGCCCTGGCCGACGACCTCGTCGCCGCCTCACCGGAGGCTCGGCTGCCGGACTTCGTGCGAGAGCTCGACGAACGCGCCGCCGCCCAGCACGCGCCGGCGGTGCAGGGTGTCACCCTCGCCTCGCTGCACGCCGCCAAGGGCCTGGAGTGGGACGTGGTGTTCCTGGCCGGGGTGTCCGACGGCTACCTGCCGATCACCATGGCCGACACCCCCGAGGCGATCGAGGAGGAGCGCCGGCTCGCCTACGTCGGGGTGACCCGCGCCCGCCGCGAGCTGCGGCTGTCGTGGGCTGGTGCCCGCACGCCCGGCGCCCGGGCCAGCCGTCGCCCGTCGAGGTTCCTCGACGGCGCCTCGAGCATCCTCGGTGAGGGCGCGCGGTCCCAGCCCAAGAACAGCTCCGGCCGGCGCGGCGCCGCGGGCAAGCCCGGGAAGCCCGTGCTGCCTGCCCACTGCCGCTCGTGCGGCACCGAGCTGACGACGGCGGCCCAGCGCAAGACGGGTCGCTGCGACGACTGCCCCCCCACCTACTCCGAGGCCGTGTTCGACCGGCTCCGCGAGTGGCGCCTGGCCGTCGCCCGCGCGACGAGCGTGCCCGCCTACGTCGTGTTCACCGACGCCACGCTCACCGCCATCGCCGAGCGGGAGCCCTCCTCCGAGGGCCAGCTGGCGCAGATCTCCGGTGTCGGGGCCCGCAAGCTGGGTCTGTACGGCGCGCAGGTCCTCGCCCTGATCGGCGGTTCCTCCGTAGAAGAAGTTCTCGAAACTCGTTCGGCTGCAACAGATTCCGAAGACTGACCGCCGGCCGCAGAATTCTCTGCCGAATTTCTCGTTAAATGCGTTGCTGGCCCCTCGGACGCTGCTCTACCCTTGACGAGCACGCCCGGTGGGAACACCGACCGGGCCCGAACGACACCGCGAAGGAGGGTGACCCCATGGAGAACATCACGATGACGATCGACGCGACGCACATGTCCCGCGTCCGTTCCGTGTGCCCCGAGGTCGCCCGTGTCGTCCTCGCAGGCCGTGGGCCGGTCGCCCAGGGGACCGCTGTGTCCGCCTCCATCGCCGTCCGCGCCATCGCCGATGCCCAGCTCCCGACGTCCGACGTCGACGGCTTCGGCGCCGGCAACGGCACCACCGTCAAGGATCTCGCGTTCCGTCCCTTCGGAGAGCCACCTGTCTAGGCCACCAGCCAGCAGGACCTCTCCGAGGCCGCGGAACCCGACATCCGGGATCCGCGGCCTTTCTGTTTGTCCAGACAGATTTCTTCCGCACCAGACCTGCAGGGAGAAGCACCACCGATGAAGCACGACAGCACCGACGAGAACACGCCGGCCCCCGACCGGGGAACCACCGGCGAGAACGAGACGCACACCACTGCCACCACCGTGGCGGGACGACGAGAGGGAGGTGACACCCGATGCAGTTGAGCGCACTCCACGACCTGAACGAGCAGGCCGCGACGGCAGGCGACGGCATCCCGTGTCGAGAGAACGACGCCGAGATGTGGTTCGCCGAGAGCCCCGCCGACGTCGAGTTCGCGAAATCGCTGTGCCACACGTGCCCGGCCCGGATGGCCTGCCTCGCAGGAGCCACCGACCGTGCCGAGCCGTGGGGCGTCTGGGGAGGCGAGCTCTTCGTCCAGGGGGTCGTCGTCGCCCGCAAGCGGCCGCGCGGCCGCCCGCGGAAGAACCCGGTCGCCGCATGAGCGCCGCCGTCGTGACCGCCACCCCGATCGCGGGGGTGCCTGAGGGGGCTCCCGTGGACCCGGCCGTCGATGCCGGGTCCACGGGACGGCTCCTGCGCCGCCCGCACACCACCACCGTCCAGCACCGCACCACCAGGAGACCGATCATGTTCCAGGCCTTGTACGCCGACCTGGCGCGCGCCCATCGCCGGCGCCGTCAGCGGGAGTACCAGCGCCGGCTCGAGGCACAGTCGCAGCACGAGATGCTGCTGGCCATGCCTCGCATGCTGGCCCGGTGACCCGCCGCCCCGAACCCGCCGGGACCCCCGTATTGAGGTGGTCCCGGCGGGTTCATCCATGTCCGGGCACTCGCGGGCGGCACCACCTAGGCTCGCGGCATGTCGCGTGACGCCGTGGTGGCAGCCCTGACCGCGCCCGAGCTCGCCCCCGTCGTCGACCTGGTCGTGTGGGTGGAGGACGGCGCCGCGATGGCGGCCAACCACCTCGGCCGGGTGCGGCTGCACGCCGACGGCCGCCACGAGGTGGTGGCGGGTCAGGACCCGGTGCCCTCGACGGACCCGATGGCCTTCCTGCCGTATGCCGCCGAGCTCGCGTCCCCGGGTCCCCGCGTCTCCACCGACAACGCCTACCCGTACGCGGCGCGGCGGATCCTCTCGGCGTTCGGGGATGCCGACCGCAGCCCCGACGTCGCGGTGGTGCACACGCCCCGCCACTTCTTCCCCGACGAGGGCGGCCACCGCGGCGAGCACGGGTCGCTCGACGTGATCCAGTCCCGCGCGCCCCTGGTCATGGCCGGTCCCGGGGTGCAGCGGCTGGGCGCGGTCGACGACCACGCCCGTCTCGTCGACGTCGGCCCGACGCTCGCCGTGCTCTGCGGTGTCCCGGAGGCCGACCTCGCCGATGCGGGTGGTGAGCCGCTGGACGGCACCCCGCTCACGCAGTACCTCCGGCCGACCGCAGCGGAGGTGCAGCCGCGGACCGACGCAGAGGGTGTCCCGGCGAACCCACCTCGTCGCGTCGTCGGCATCCTCTGGGACGGCGCCCACTGCGGTGACCTGCTCGCCATGGCGGAGGCCGGCGAGCTGCCCGGCGTCGCCTGGCTCCTCGAGCGGGGGATGGCGCTGCGCGGGGGAGCGGTGGCGGAGTTCCCGAGCGTCACCCTGACCAACCACACCTCGATCCTCACCGGCGTCGGCCCGGGGCGGCACGGGGTGCTGGGCAATGTCTTCTTCGACCGGGCCACCGGTGAGCGCGTCGTGCCCAACGACGCCGCGACCTGGCACCGCAGTGCAGAGTGGCTGCGGCCGGGTGTGCGCACGGTCTTCGAGATGGTGAACGACCTTGTGCCGCAACGCAGCTCGCCGCGCACGGCCAGCGTCGACGAGGCGATCGACCGGGGCGCGGACTACGGCACCATGGCGCTGCTGCGCGAGGCCGGCGGGTTCCACGCGGCCGCCGACGGCATGGGCGACCTGATGCCCGACCCGGCGACGTCGGTGTTCCTGCAGCACCCCGAGCACCTCGACGACAGCTACTTCCACTGGGGCATGCAGGTCGACGACCTCGGCCTGCAGCAGGTGCTGCAGCTCTGGGAGGACGCCGACACCGCGCCGGCGCTGACCTGGTGGGCCAACGTCGTCACCGATGCCGGCTACCACGGTGGTGGCCCTCGCTCGCCGATGGCACGCGACGCCCTGCGGCAGAGCGACGCCCGGCTGGTGGCGTTCCTCGACCACCTCGAGTCGCTGGGGGTCCGCGACGAGGTCACCTTCCTGCTCACCGCCGACCACGGGTTCGAGGCGGCCGACCCCTCGGTCACCGGATCGTGGGCGCCCGCGCTGGAGGCGCTCGGCATCCCCTACCGCGACGAGGGGCCCGGCTTCGTCTACCTCCTCTGACCACCTCAGCGCTGCTGCGACCACCACCCCGCGTGGCTAGGCTGGCCGCCATGGCCACGCAGATCCGCATCGCCCAGGACGAGGCCGCCGACGCGGTCCTCAGCTCGGACCCGTTCGCGCTCCTGGTGGGCATGCTGCTGGACCAGCAGTACCCGATGGAGCACGCGTTCCGCGGCCCCTGGAAGATCCTCGAGCGGTTCGGGACGCTGGACCCCTCGGCCATCGCCGACGCCGAGCCCGACGCGTTCGCCGACCTGTGCTCGACCCCTCCTGCCATCCACCGCTACGGCCGGTCCATGGCAGGACGCGTCCAGCAGCTCGCCGTGGTGGTCCGCGACGAGTACGACGGCGACGCGGAGACCATCTGGACGGGGGCGTCGGACGCGGCCGACCTGCTCGCGCGCCTCCGGGCGCTGCCCGGGTTCGGCGACCAGAAGGCCCGCATCTTCGCGGCACTGGTGGGCAAGCAGCTCGACGTGCGGCCGGCCGGCTGGCAGGAGGCCGTCGGTCCCTACGCCGAGGACGGCTCGTACCGGTCGGTGGCCGACGTCGTCGACGCCGAGTCGCTGGCCAAGGTGCGCGAGTTCAAGCAGGCCGCCAAGGCCGAGGCGAAGGCGAAGGCCGCCTCGGTCAAGCCGGTCAAGCCGGTCAAGCCGGTCAAGTCGGCCAAGGCCTGACCGTGGCGCAGGACGCCCCGGTCTGCGCCACCTGCGGGCAGGTGGCGCCCGACCCGGCGCTGGCCGCCATCACCTGGACGCGCGGCACCGAGAACGGCCGCGACGTCTGGACGTGTGACCGTTGCAGCCGCGAGCACCTGCGCAGCATCGAGGGGAAGCTCGACAGCGCCTGGTGGTGAGCCTGCCCCCGGATGGGTCAGTCGAGGGGCGGCGGCAGGGTGTGCAGCTTCAGCCCGGGCATGTGCTCGACGACGATGGCGCGCGCGGGGATGGTGCCGTTCAGCTGGCACAGCACCCCGATCCCCCCGAGCCAGACGCGGTGGATGAGCAGGTACGACGGCGGCAGGTTGAGCTTCATGCCCACGAGGAACTCCGGCCGGCGCACGTCGTTGACGTGGGCGGCGACGCTGCGCAGCCAGGGCCGGCTGAAGGTGAACTCCTCGTGCATCAGCGGGTCGATGAACGGCTGGAGGTAGTCGAGCAGCGCGTGGGCGTCCAGCGACATGGTCGGCTTGATGAAGCCCTCGGACCGCAGGCCCGCCTCGAGGGCCGGGGCGTCACCGCACAGCGCGGCCGCCGCGAGCGTGCCCATCGCGGACGGCAGGCCGTGGGGGAGGCGGTTGACGGCGCCGTAGTCGATGACGCCGAGCCGGCCGTCCTCGAGCAGCCGGAAGTTGCCCGGGTGCGGGTCGGCGTGGAGCAGCCCCGCGCGGGCCGGGCCCACGAGCAGGAACTCCATGTAGCGCTGGGAGGCGGCGTTGCGCTGCTCGGGCGTGCCCTTGGCGACGATCGTCGACAGCGGGGTGCCGTCCATCCACTCGGAGACGATGACGTGCTCGCTGTGGACCAGGACCTCCGGCACCACGAAGTGCGGGTCGTCGCGGAACACCTTGGCGAACCTGCGCTGGTTGGAGGCCTCGAGGTTGTAGTCGAGCTCCTCGGACATGCGTGACTTCAGCTCGTCGGTGATCGGCTTGATGTCCATGCCGGGGATCCAGCCACCGGCCAGCCGGGCGACGCGGGCGAGCTGGTTGAGGTCGGACAGCAGCGCCTTGCCGGCTCCCGGGTACTGGATCTTCACGGCGACCTCGCGCCCGTCGCGCCACACCGCGCGGTGCACCTGGCCGATGGACGCGGCCGCTGCGGGGGTGTCGTCGAAGGACTGGAACTTCGCCGTGCGCCAGCGGGGGCCGAGCTCCTCGGCGAGGACGGTGTGGACCGTGGCCGCGGGCAGCGGGGGCGCGGCCTCCTGCAGCTTGGTGAGGGTGGCGCGGTAGGGCGCGGCCATCTCCTCGGGCAGGGCAGCCTCCATGACCGACATGGCCTGCCCGAACTTCATGGCGCCGCCCTTGAGCTCCCCGAGCACGGTGAAGAGCTGCTGGGCGGTGCGGGCCTGCAGCTCGGCGGCGACGAGCTCGGCCGGCTTGCCGCCGACGCGCTTGCCGAGGCCGACCGCGGTGCGCCCGGCGAACCCGAGGGGCAGGCTGGCCAGGCGGGCCGTGCGGCTGACGGCGCGACGCGGGAGCTCGTTCATCCAGCCATTCTCACCTGTCGCGGGGGAGTTGCGTCGGCGGGTGGGCCCGAGGTCACCCGTACGGCGCATGAACACCGGGGGTGCACCTCCCACTGGCGCTGCCTCACCCGCGGCCACGGCAGCCCGACCTCGAGCGACCTGCCGACCGGCAGCGGCTGTCCGTCCAGCACGCCGAGGACGACCATTGCCGCCATCGCAGAGGCCACGCCCACGAGCGACGCCTCGCCGCCGACGTCCTGTCCCGGCCCGACCGTGGGTCGGGTGAGCTGGCCGAGGAGGGCCGGCCAGGCGGGGTCGAGGTCGGCCCGGGCGAGGTCGAGGCACCGCAGGCACGGACCTCCGGTGACACCCAGCGGCCCGACGACGGCCTCCACCTCGTGCATCACGAGCGGCAGGACGGGTACGGCGTGCCGCAGCCAGGGCTGCGCCGACGCGGGGTCGACGGCGCCGGAGGCGACCAGCACGACGACGTCGGGCAGGCCGGCCGGCGCGTGCTCCCAGTCGTCCGCTGCCCTGGCTCCCTGCGACACGCGGGACACCCCGGCCCGGCGCAGGGCCACCGCCACGGCGCTCGGGACCTCGCCGCGCCCCGACACCAGCACGTGGGCGGCGTGGCGCCGCACGAGCGCGCCGTACCCGGCCTCGGGCGGCGAGGACGTGCGCAGCAGGGCGTCGGACTCGGGCGACAGCACGGCCCGCGTGGACGGCGGCAGGGCGGCCGGGCCGGTGGCGTCGACCACGAGGCCGCGGGCGAGGAGGTGGTCGAGCAGCACCCGGCCCGACGGCGTGGTGAGGGCCTCGGGCAGCTCGTGCGTGCCGTCGAGGGCCTCGACGGCCGCGACCTGCGCTGGCGTCAGGCCGACGACCACCGCCCCGCGCTCCACGTCGGTGCCGAACTGCACCTGGCCGGGCCCACGACGCAGCACGGGCCAGACGGTCTTGAGCAGGGGGCCTCGGGTCACCTGCGCCAACCTGCCACAGCCGGTGGGCGCCCTCGCCACTCATCCACAGGCGCCCCCAGGCGGGCCCGGACGGTCCAGGCCGCAGCGGGCGGGCCCGGGGGACGCAGCGAGGGGCGGACCCGACCGTGGTCGGATCCGCCCCTCGCAAAGGCGGCCTGCGTCAGGCCTTGCCGAGAATGCGGTTGAGGTTGGTCCCGCAGACGGGGCAGACGCCCTTGGCCATGCGGCGGCCGTTCGTCTCCACGACACGGCCCTCGGCCTCGCGCTTCTCCTTGCACTTCACGCAGTAGAACTCGCCCTTGTAGGTCTCTTCAGCCATCGCGATGTCTCCTTGTCGATCTCGGCGCACGCTGCGCCGTCGGACTTCGGCCACCGTAGACCATGCTGAGCACAAAATCGCGGAAGGGGGCGTGTCCTCCGTGCTCAGCGCCACCCCTAGGCTTCGTGCCGTGACGGGTCACGAGTGGTGGGACGGCGAGTACGAGGACCTGCAGGTCAGGGCCCACGAGGCGTCCGGTCGGCGGGTGGCGGTGGTGACCCTGGACCTGCCGGAGCGGCGCAACTCGATGAGCGGGCCGATGACGGCGTCGTGGGTCGAGGTGATGCGGCTGCTGCGCGCCGACGGCGACCTGGCGGCTGTGGTCGTCACCGGGGCGGCTCCCGCGTTCTGCGCCGGCGGCGACCTGACGTGGCTCGTGTCCGACCCGGACGCCTCGGTGCCTGACCTGCGCACGAGGATGCTCGCGTTCTACCGGTCGTGGCTGGCCGTCCGCGACCTCGAGGTGCCGACCATCGCCGCGGTCAACGGCGCGGCGATCGGGGCCGGGATGGCGCTCGCCCTCGCGTGCGACCTGCGCTACGTCGCCTCCGACGCCCGGCTGGGCGTGCCCTTCACCGCCCTCGGCCTGCACCCCGGTATGGCGACCACGTGGTCGCTGCCCGACGTGGCCGGGTCGGCCGTGGCCCGCGACCTGCTGCTCACGGGGCGCCTGGTCACCGGGTCCGAGGCCGTCCAGCTCGGGCTGGCCTCGCGCGCGCTGCCCGCGGACGCGGTGCTCGTCGAGTCGCTGGCCGCGGCGGAGCGCATCGCCGCAGCCGCGCCGGTCGCCACGCGTCTGACCCTGCAGGCGCTGCGCTCGGGGGGTCACGCCGACCACGAGACCGCCATGCAGTGGGAGGCGCTGGCGCAGGCCACGACCCTGGCCACCGAGGACGTGCAGGAGGGCATCGCCGCCGCCGCGGCGCGCCGTACGCCGCAGTTCCGCGGCCGGTAGCGCCCGGGCCCGTCGTGCCAGTCGCCGGCCGGCCCGGGCTGGGGCGCGGGTGTCGCGCCGCAGATCACCGGCGTTGTCAGCGTCCTCGCCTATCGTGAGGAGCATGGGGACCACTGACATCGAGGTCAGGCGCAGTCGGCGTCGGCGCCGCACCGTGAGCGCCTACCGCGAGAACGGGCGCACCATCGTGCTGATCCCCGCCCGGTTCACCCGAGCCGAGGAGCAGCAGTGGGTGGCCACCATGGTGGCCAAGCTCGAGAAGGGCGACCAGCGGCGCCGGCCCAGCGACAGCCAGCTGGCCAAGCGGGCCACGGAGCTGTCGCAGCGGCACCTCGGGGGTCTGGCCAAGCCGACGAGCATCCGCTGGGTCACCAACCAGAACTCGCGCTGGGGCTCGTGCACCCCCGCCGACGGCACCATCCGCATCTCGGCCCGGGTCAAGGGCATGCCGTCCTACGTCCTGGACTACGTCGTGCTGCACGAGCTCGCCCACCTGCTCGCGCCCGGGCACGGACCCGAGTTCTGGTCGCTGCTCGAGAGCTACCCGCGCACCGAACGCGCCCGCGGCTACCTCGAGGGCGTCGCCGCCACAGCCGGGCTCGACCTCGAGGACGACGTGAGCGACCGCAGCGACGAGCTCGGCGAAGCGGCCCTGGACATCAGCGCCACCGACTGAGCGTCAGGCGAGCAGCCACTGCGCCGCCCGCACGAGCGGGCCGAGCTCGGCCTCGGTCTCCGGCGGCATGCCGTCCGCCGGCCACCAGGCGACGTCCAGCGACTCGTCGCTGACCGCGAAGGCCGCGTCGTCCGGCGCCACCCCGGCGAACCGGATGTCGAGGTGTTCTGCGCAGCGGCCGAACGCCGTGGCCAGCAGCTCGTGCCGGTGCAGCTCCACGATCCGTGGGTCGAGCACGATGTCGGGCAGCCCGCTCTCCTCGCGGGTCTCGCGGGTCGCGGCGGCGAGGACGGTGGTGTCCTCGGGCTCGAAGTGCCCCCCGAACTGCAGCCACATCCCGGCCTTGGCGTGCAGCGTCAGCAGAACCCGGTCGAGGGAAGGGCTGAGCACGATGGCGCCGGTGGTGAGGTGCTGCGGTGGTCCCTGCTTCCACAGGGCGCCCGGGTGCTCGAGGCAGTGCTCGACCAGCTCGCGACGCCACTGTTCCTGCTGGGGGTCCGGCGCCTGCCAGGCCTCCAGCCGGGCGAGGGCGTCCTCACGCAGCGACAGGTAGGCAGCCGGGACCTCCGTGGGGGGAGCGCTGGTCACCGCCCGTCCCCGGCGTCCTCGCCACCGTCAGGGCGCGCGTCGCCGTCGCGCAGGAGGGCGTCGAGGGCTGCGTCCATGTCCGTGTCACCGGCCCCGCCGAGGCGCTCGACGTAGCCCAGCGGGTCGTCGAGGTCGGCGGCGGTGGGGGCGACGTCCGGGTGGCCCCAGGCGGCGTCCCGGCCGTCCTGGCCGTGGCGGTCCTCGAGGGCGGCCCACAGGTTCGCGGCGTCGCGCAGTCGGCGCGGCCGCAGCTCGAGGCCCACGAGGCCGGCGAAGACCTTCTCGGCGGGCCCGCCGGTGGCGCGGCGGCGGCGTACGGCCTCACCGAGGCTCGCGGCCTGGGGGAGGTGGGCCCTGGTCGCGCGCTCCGACACGACGTCGACCCAGCCCTCTACGAGGGCGAGGTAGGTCTCGAGCCGGGCGAGGGCGGCCCGCTGGCTGGGGCTGGGCTCGGGACGGAACAGCTGGTCCTGCAGCGCGGACTGGAGCGCCGTCGGGTCGCTGGCGTCGACCGAGGTCAGCGCCGACTCGATGCGGTCGGTGTCGATGCTGATGTCGCGGGCGTAGTCGCGGACCGCAGCGAGCAGCTGCGGCCCGATCCAGGGCACCTCGGAGAACAGCCGCACACGAGCCGCCTCGCGCACCGCGAGGTAGAGGCGCACCTGGTCGAGGTCGACGCCCAGGCCGTCGGCGAACGCCTCGACGTTGGCCGGCAGCAGCACGACGGAGCGGTCGGCGACGAGGGGCAGACCCACCTCCATACCGCTGACCGTCTCCGTGGCGAGCGCGCCGAGCGCCTGGCCGACCTGCAACCCGAACATCGAGCCGCTCATCTTGGCCATCATCGGCTCGACCTGGCCGAGCAGGGCGGAGGGGTCGGTGCCCGCGGGCAGCAGGCCCTCGGGGATGAGGCCCTCCGGCAGGCCACCCTCACCGAGCTGCTGGAGCTGGGTGCGCATGGCGTCACCGACGGCGCGCCCGACACCCTCGGCCACCGGCTCCACGAGCGTGGTCCACGTCGCCATGGTGCCCTCGACCCACTCGGCGCGGCTCCACGTGTGAGTCGTGATGCCGGGCGCGTCGAACGCCGTGACCTCGTCGAGCCACAGCTCGGCGACCTGGGCCGCCTGGGCGACCTGGCGGCCCGCGGCCTCGCCGACGGTGGTGTCGCCCGCGGCGGAGACGGTCTTGCGCGCGGTGTCGGTGGCCAGGGCGACGTTGAAGGGGTCGGTGTCGGGGCTGGCGAACATCGCCTGCATCTGGCCGACCATCATCTGCAGCATCGCGGGGTCGACGCGGTCGATGCCCATGTCCTTGAGGGCCTTGGCCATCTCGGGGTCGAGGTGCCCGCCGGTGAGGCCCTTCAGCACCTCCTCGAGCTCGGGTGGCAGGCCGGAGCCGGACTCGTCACCGGACCCGTCACGGGGTGCGTCGGGGGACTGCGGGTGGTCGGGCACGACTGCTCCTGGGCTGTCCTGAGAGGATGGGCTTCCACCCAAGACAACCACGCGGAGGCCTGTGTGAGTTCCCCTGCCCGCGCCGGGCGGGGCGGCGTTCGCTCGCGGCGTAGCGCGATCGACGTGGCCGTCGTCGGCACCGCCGACCCGGTCAGCCGCGCCGTGCTGCGCGCCCTCGTGGTCGCGGCGGCCCGCGGGCACGCCGTACCCGGTGCGCCCGGGGCGCAGTCGCGGGTCGGCACCGTGGTCGCGGTCGACACCGAGCGCCCGTCCGTGGGCGGCGTGGACTTCCGCTACGCGGACCCGGCCGACCCCGCGCTCGTGACCGCGCTCGCCGGCGTCCACGCGGCGGTGTACGTCGCGGCGAGCACGAACCTCGAGCAGGACCTCGCCCTCGGCGCGCGGGTGCGCCGTGAGCGCAGCCTGCGACGTGCCCAGACCGTCGTCACCGCCGCGGCGGCCGCAGGGGTGCGGCACCTCGTGGTCGTCACCGGCGCACAGGTGTACGGCGCCCTGCCGGACAACCCGGTGCCGCTCGAGGACGACGCGCCACTGCGGGCGCCCTCGGACGAGGGCCAGGTCGGTGACCTCATGGACGTCGAGCAGCTCGTGGCGGTGGCCCGCGAGGTGCACCCGGGGATGCGCACCACCGTCGTGCGGCCGGCCGCCCTCGTGGGTGACGGCGTCGACACGGTCACCACCCGCCACTTCGAGGCGCCGCGCCTGCTGTCGGTGCGCGGCGCGGACGCGGCGTGGCAGTTCTGCCACGTCGACGACCTGGGCTCGGCCGTCGCGGCCGTCGTCGCCTGCGCCATCGAGGGAGCCGTTGCCGTCGGTGCGCCCGGGCACCTCACCCAGGCCGACCTCGAGCGGCTGACGGGGATGCGCAGCGTGGAGCTGAGCATGGGCGCGGCCATGGGAACCGCCGACCGCCTCCACCGCGTTGGGGTCTTGCCGGCACCCGCCAGTGACCTGGCGTTCGTCGCGTTCCCGTGGGCGGTGTCCTCCCACACGCTGCTGGGACACGGGTGGGTGCCGGTCCATGACAATGAGACGTGCCTCGGTGTCCTCCTGGACGCCATCCGGGGCTCACACGCGGTCGCGGCGCGACGCCTCGACCGCAAGGACGCCGCCCTCGGGGCGGCCAGTGCCGCGGTGGCCCTGGTGGGCACCGCGGCGATCATGCGGCGCCGCCGCAGGAAGGGTGCCAGCGCATGAGCGAACCGGTCACCACACCCACGGACCTGGACACCGATGTGCCCGAGGTCGTCCTCTGCGATGTCCGTGACGAGGCGCTGAGCGTCGACGAGGTCATGGGGCTGGTCCGCCACCCCCGCTGCGGGGGGATCGTGGTGTTCGTGGGCGTCGTCCGCGACCACGACCACGGCGAGGCGGTGGCGGCGCTGGACTACTCCGCGCACCCGTCCGTCGTGGCCGAGCTTCGCGCGGTCTGCGAGCAGGTCGCCTCCCGCCACCCCGTCGCCCGCCTCGGCGCGGTCCACCGGGTGGGCCACCTCGAGATCGGCGACACGGCCGTGGTGGCGGCGGTGTCGGCCCCGCACCGCGGCCAGGCGTTCGAGGCGTGCCGCGACCTCGTCGACACGCTGAAGTCGACCGTCCCGATCTGGAAGCACCAGCAGTTCTCCGACGGCTCCGACGAGTGGGTGGGGCTGCCGTGACGACCCCGTCCACCGGCCAGTCCGGTTCCTTCGGCACGCCCGGCCCGGGTTCGTACGGCGCACCCGGTGCACCTGGTGCGCCCGGCGCCCCGGGGAGTCCCGTGACCCAGGACCCGTACCGGCTCGGGCGCCGGTCGGCGACCGGTCTCGTGGTGATGTTCCTGCTCATCGCCCTCGCCGCGCTGTCGACCATCGTGGGCCTGCCCTACGTGATCATGAAGCCCGGCCCCATCACCAACACCCTCGGCAAGCTCTCCGGCAAGGACCTCATCACCGTCTCGGGGGCCCCGACCTACCCCACCCAGGGTGCCCTTGACTTCACGACGGTGCGGGTCGCCGGCGGCCCCGGCTTCCGCGTCACCGTGTGGGACGTCCTCAAGGCGGCGGTCGACCCGAACGAGGCGGTCGTCAAGGAGGAGCTCTACTTCCCCAAGGGCGTGACCGACAAGCAGGTCGAGGAGGAGAGCACGGCCGAGATGATCGACTCCCAGCAGGAGGCGATCGCGGTGGCGCTCAAGGCCACCGGGCAGAAGGTGCCGACCCAGGTCGTCATCGGCCAGGTCGCCCAGGACGCGCCGTCGGCCGCGCTGCTCAAGGCCGGTGACCGGGTGCTTGCCGTCGACGGCAAGAAGGTCGACGGGCCCGACGCCATCCGCAGCGCCATCAGCACGCACAAGCCGGGCGACACCGTCGCCCTGAGCCTGCTGCGCAACGGCAAGGACGTGCAGGTCGAGGCGAAGACCCGTGAGTCCGACGGCCGCACCACGGTGGGTGTGTTCCTCGGGACGAGGTTCGACTTCCCGTTCGACGTCAAGATCGACGCGGGCAACGTGGGCGGGCCCTCGGCGGGGACGATGTTCGCCCTCGGTGTCTACGACCGCATCACGCCCGGGGCGCTGACCGGCGGGCAGAAGATCGCCGGCACGGGCACCATCGACGCGACCGGCACGGTGGGCGCGATCGGGGGCATCCGCCAGAAGCTCGTCGGCGCCCGCGACGGCGGGGCCAAGTGGTTCCTGGCCCCGGCGTCCAACTGCGACGAGGTCGTCGGCCACGTGCCCGACGGGCTGCGGGTCGTGCGGATCGCGTCCTTCGACGAAGCGAGGAAGTCCGTCGAGGCCATCGCGGCAGGCAGGGCCACGGACCTGCCCACCTGCACGAACTAGCTCACCGGGCGCCAGGTCACCGGCCGCGTGCCCGCAACGGGCGCCGGCCGGTGACGGCGTCAGTCCTGCAGGGTCGCGCGCAGGGCGTGCACGAGGCCCGGCGCGATGTCCTCGCCGAGGGCGACCTGGTCGTCGCGGTCGTGGGCGCGCTGGCGCAGCAGGCAGCGGCTCTGGCCGTCGCGGGTGACGGCGACGAGCAGGCGCACGTCCTGGCGCAGCGGGTGCGCGGCCAGGGCGTCGACGGCCGACTCGGCGTGGACCGGCAGGTCGCGCTCGGCCTCCGGCGGGACGACGATGCGCTCGATCGCCAGGGCGGCCCCCACGACGGTGTCGGGCCAGGCGATCCCCCCGAGCAGCGACTCGAGGTTGGAGGTGCGGGGGAGGTCCTCCTGCTCGATGGCGCTCAGTGCACCCTCGGCGAGGTCGGCCCCCTTCAGCTGCGCCTTGAGGTGCGGCTCGCGGGCGACGAGGTCGGAGGTGGGCACGAGCGCGAACAGGCGCGGGTTCTGGTCCCACCCGGAGGAGGCGACGTGCCGCTCGGTGTCGAGGGCTGCGATGGACAGCGGGTCGGCGACGGGCTGGGAGGTCTGGCTCACGCGCCCATCGTGCCGTACCCCGCCGTGCGGGGGCCACGCGGCGGTACCCGGACGGCGAGCGGCATGTCCGGGTACGCAGCGGGAACCCCAGCGGTGGTCGGTAAGTTGGTCCCACTACCAGCAGGCCGCCACCGTGGGCGGTGGCGCGGCAGATCGGGCGTGCAGTGAGTTCTTCAGAGTGGTTCGGCCAGGGCGAACCGGGCGAGGGCGGTCGGCCTGCGGGTCCACCCCGTGGGGGAGCGGGCGGACGACGTCCCCCGACCCTGAGCTTCCGGCGGCGCCGCGGCCCGCTGCTGCCGACGATCCTCATCCTCGTCGTCCTCGGGTTCATCGTGTCCATCGCGTCGTCGCTGTGGACCGAGGTGCTGTGGTTCGACTCCGTCGGCTACGAGAGCGTGTTCACCACCCAGCTGACCACCAAGATCCTGCTGTTCGTCATCGGGTTCGTCATCACCGCGGCGCTGGTCGCCTCGAGCCTGCTCATCGCGTACCGGACGCGCCCGATCTACGCGCCCGTCACGACCCAGCAGCAGAACCTCGACCAGTACCGCGAGGCGATCGAGCCGCTGCGCAAGGTGGCGATGGTCGGCGTCCCCGCCGTCCTGGGGCTGCTCGCCGGCACGGGGGCTGCGGGCCAGTGGCAGACGTTCCTGCTGTGGCGCAACGGCGGTGAGTTCGGCACCACGGACCCGCAGTTCCACAGGGACCTCTCGTTCTTCGTCTTCGAGCTGCCGTGGATCCGCTTCATCCTCGGGTTCTTCACCATGGCGCTGGTGATGGCGCTGCTGGCGGCGGCCTTCACCCACTACGTCTACGGCGGTCTCCAGATCCAGGCCCGGGCCGAGCGAACCACGCGTGCTGCCCGCACCCACCTCGCCGTCCTCGTCGCCGTCCTGGTGCTGGTCCGCGGGGCGACGTACTGGTTCGACCGCTACTCGCTGGCGGTCAAGGACTCCTCGCTGCTGACCGGCATCCGCTACACCGACGCGCACGCCGTGCTGCCGGCCAAGGCGATCCTCGCCGTGTCGGCCGTCATGGTGGCCGGCATCTTCGTCGCCTCGATCTGGACCCGCTCGTGGCGCCTGCCCGTCGTCGGGGTCGCCCTCCTGGTGATCACCTCAGTGGTCGTCGGCAGCATCTACCCCGCCCTGGTGCAGCGCTTCGAGGTGAAGCCGTCGGAGAAGTCCAAGGAGCAGCCCTACATCGAGCGCAGCATCAAGGCGACCCGCGCCGCCTACGGCATCGAGTCGGTCAAGACCACGCCGTACGCCGCCACCACCGAGGCGAGCCAGGGCCAGCTGCGCGACGACGCCGAGACCATCCCCGGCATCCGCCTCGTCGACCCGATCGTGGTGTCGCCGACGTTCAAGCAGCTGCAGTCGGTGAAGTCCTACTACGCCTTCCCGGACGCGCTCGACGTCGACCGCTACACCGTCGACGGCAAGACCCGTGACACCGTCGTGGCCGTCCGCGAGCTCGACCTGCAGGGTGTCCCCACCAACCAGCGCAACTGGCTCAACGACCACACCGTCTACACCCACGGCTTCGGCGTCGTCGCCGCGTACGGCAACCAGCGCACCCCCGACGGTGAGCCGGTCTTCTACGAGCGCAACATCCCCCAGACCGGGCCGCTCGGCACCTTCGAGCCCCGCGTCTACTTCGGGGAGAAGTCGCCCCAGTACTCCGTGGTCGGGGCCTCCTCGTCGGCGTCGCCGCGCGAGTTCGACTACCCCGACAACAGCGCAGCCGGTCAGAAGAACACGACCTACACCGGCAAGGGCGGCGTCTCCATCGGCTCGTTCGCCCGCAAGGCGGCCTACGCCCTGAAGTACCGCGAGCTCAACTTCCTGCTCTCCGACGCGGTCAACAAGGACAGCAGGATCCTCGACCACCGCACGCCGCTCGAGCGCGTCAAGCGCGTCGCGCCGTGGCTGACCGCAGACGGCAACCCCTACCCTGCGGTCGTCGACGGCCGGGTGCAGTGGATCATCGACGGCTACACGACCTCGGCCGACTACCCCTACTCGCGGCTCACCGAGATCGACAACGCCACCTCCGACTCGACTACCGCGCGCTCGAGCGCGGTGACGACGATCGGCGCCGGCCAGGTCAACTACATCCGCAACTCGGTGAAGGCGACGGTCGACGCCTACGACGGCTCGATCAAGCTGTACGCGTGGGACAACCAGGACCCGCTGCTCAAGGCCTGGAGCAAGGCGTTCGGCAACACCGTGCGCCCGCTGTCGGAGATCAGCAGCGACCTGATGTCGCACCTGCGCTACCCCGAGGACCTGTTCAAGGTGCAGCGCCAGATGCTCACGCGCTACCACGTCACCGACGCAGCCTCCTTCTACGGCGGCCAGGACTTCTGGGAGGTACCAGAGGACCCGGCCCAGGAGGAGCGCAACGTCGACCAGCCGCCCTACTACCTGACGCTGAAGATGCCCGACCAGGCCAGCGCCAAGTTCTCGCTGACGACGACGTTCAAGCCGGTCGGTGACCGTCAGGTGCTCTCGGGCTTCCTGTCCGTCGACGCCGACGCCGGCTCGCAGGCGGGCAGGCCGAGTGCCGACTACGGCAACCTGCGGCTGCTCGAGCTGCCCAAGGACAGCCAGGTCAAGGGTCCGGGCCAGGTCCAGAACGACATCGGCTCGTCCAACCAGACGTCGCCGGCGTTCAGCCTGACGCTGTCGCAGTTCCTCAACAACGCGCGGCAGCAGGGGTCGCGGGTGACGCTGGGCAACCTGCTCACGCTGCCCGTCGGTGGGGGACTGCTCTACGTGCAGCCCATCTACGTCAGCGCCAACACGACGACCGCCTTCCCGCTGTCCCGCGCGACCGTGGTCGCGTTCGGCAACAAGCTGGCGTGGTCGGACACCCTCGACGGTGCGCTCGACGGCCTGTTCGGCGGCAACTCCGGCGCCACCGCCGGAGACTCCGGGACCGGCGGCACGGGCACGGGTGGCACCGGTACGGGTGGCGGCACGCCGACCGCCCCCTCGGCCGGGGACCCCAAGGCCCTCGCCAAGGCGCTCGCCGACCTGCAGGCGGCGTACGCGGACGGCCAGGCCGCGCTGAAGAAGGGTGACTTCACCGCGTACGGCGAGGCGCAGAAGCGGCTCGACGACGCGATCCAGCGGGCGGTCGCCGCCTCGCCGAAGGGCGGCACGGCCACCGTCACGCCGACGCCGACCACCACCGGCACGGCGACCCCGTCGCCGTCGCCGTCGACCTCCCCGTCACCGTCGGCGACGTCGACCCCCTGAGCGTGGTCAGGTGGAGCCCTGCGCCCGATTTGGTTCGGGCGCAGGGCTTCACGTACAGTGGTGACTACCGACGCGGGGTGGAGCAGCTCGGTAGCTCGCCGGGCTCATAACCCGGAGGTCGCAGGTTCAAATCCTGCCCCCGCTACCAACGCGTCAGCGACAGAAGGCCCGGACCAGTGGTCCGGGCCTTCTGCTGTGCCGGTGGTCGACCCCGGACCGGCTAGCGGTCTTCGTGCAGCTGGCGCAGGACGGCCGCCAGGTCCGGGGTGTTGCGACGGTTGTAGGGCAGCTTCGACAGCAGCATGCCCATGGCGCAGCTGTTCGTCAGCGCAGCCCCGGCCAGGCCTGCCCCGATGCCGGCGGAGAGCCACTTGGCCCACGGCGCGACGGTGCTGGCCAGCACTCCGGCCAGGACGATGCTGCCGGCGACCAGGCGAACCTGTCGTTCGAGCTCCCACGTCTGCGCCCCACGCCTCAGGGGTCCTCCGGCGGCCTCCCAGGCGGTGATGCCGCCGGACAGGACGTGCAGGTTCCCCGGACCTGTTGCGGCCAGGACGGTCTCGGCCTGGGCGGCGCGGGCACCGGAGCGGCAGACGAGGACGACGTCGTCACCCAGGTGGGTGCGCAGCTCGTCCCTGTGCTCACGCAGCAGGTCCAGCGGGACGTTGTAGGACCCGGGGATGTGCGCGGTGGTGAACTCGGCGGGGCTGCGCACGTCGAGGAGGCGTGGCCCGTCCGCGGCGGTGAGCCAGTCCTGCACGGCGTGAGCGTCCAGCGCAGCGGGGCGACGCAGCCCGGTGCCGGCCTGAGCCGTGGTGGGGGTGTTCGTGGGGTGGGTCATCGTTTCCTTTCGAGGGCGCGCCGGGTCGGTCCCGGCGCAGGTCAGCAGGGCGCGTGCGCTGCGGGGTGGGAGCCTGCGAGCCGCGGACGATGGCGGGTCAGAACAGGGCGGGGATGCTGCGAACGGCCGTGTACAGCGCGACGGCAACGAGCAGGACGGCGAACGCCCGGGTCAGGTGCGTGGGCTTGACGCGGGCGGTGATGCGGCCGCCGAACAGGCTGCCGATGACGGCCGCAGCGGTGAAGCCCGCGATGAGGGGCCAGTCCAGGTGGATGGCCCCGGTGGTGATGCGGGCGGTCAGTGCGGTGGCGCTGTTGACGGCGATGACCAGCAGCGAGGTGCCGACGGCGACCGGCATCGGGAATGAGAGTGCCAGCACCAGAGCCGGCACCAGGACGAAGCCGCCACCGACACCGAAGAACCCGGTGAGCAGGCCCACCGCGGTGGCGGTGACGACGACCTTGGCCAGCCGTGGGCAGGCGCAGGTGATGGGGCGGAAGGTGAGGATGGGCTCGACCGTGGGGTCGTCGACGGCGCCGCTCGCGCCGGTGCTGCGTAGGGAGCGGCGGATCATCAGGGTCGCGACGACGAGCATCAACCCCGCGAACGCGGTCAGCAGGACCTCGGGGTCGACACGGCTGGCCAGCGCGGACCCGGCGAAGGACCCGGCGGTGCCGAGGGCGCCGAACATCAGGCCCTGCCCGAACCGGACGCGGCCTGCACGGGCGGGCGGCACCAGGGCGATGAGGGACGTGGCGCCGACGATGAGCAGCGAGCTGGTCGTGGCCGAGCGCGGGTCCTGGTCGAGCAGGTACACCAGGGCGGGGACGGTGAGGATGGACCCGCCTCCGCCGAGCGCGCCGAGCGCGAGGCCGATGAGCAGTCCGAGGGGCAGGACCAGAGGCGACACGGTGGGGTTCTCTCCTGGGTTTAGTGGGCCCGTCGGGGGGCCGGGCAGTGGGGCACCGGCCCCCCGACGGGGTTGACCAGGACGCGGAAGGGGGGCGTGCGTCCTGGTCGCTCGGGCGCCGCCTGACAGGGGGATGGCGGCGACGCCCGGTCCTGGGGGGAGGGAGCGGGTCAGCTCCTGCCGAAGAGCCGGCCGAGGAACGACCCGCCGGTCGTGGCCGCAGCCTCGTCGGCGCTGTGACCGGGACAGCGGTCAGCGCGGGGCACTCCGGCCATGACCTGGTCGACGTGTTGGCCGCAACCGGCCCAGGTGGTCTTGCCGCAGACCTTGCAGCTCACGGGACGGCACATGGTGGTTCTCCTTGCGGGTGAGGGGATGGGGCGTAGGAACTGGTGGGGGGGTCAGGCTGCCGCGGTGACGGGCAGGCCGGAGCCGGCGGCATTCTCGCCGTAGCTGTCGTCGACGGCGACCACGGGGACACCGCGGGCGGCGAGGACGGAGGCGGCGATGGAGGCGCGGTACCCGCCGGCACAGTGCACCCAGACCTCTCCGGCGGGGACCTCGCCGACGCGGCCGAGGAGCTCGTGCAGGGGGATGTTCACGGCGCCGTCGATGTGGCCCTCGTCGAACTCGGAGGTGCGACGAACGTCCAGGACGGTGACCTGCCGGTGGTGGCGGACCTGCGCGAGGTCGGCGAAGACGGCCCGCTCGAAGCTGCCCAAGGGGTTGTCGGTCCACTGGTCCGGGGTGCCGGTCGCGGCGCCGGCGAGGTGGTCGATGCCGATGCGGACGAGCTCGCGCTGGGCTTCGGCCACCTGCTCGGGTGACTCTCCGAGCAGGGTGAGCGGTGTGCCCCACGGGATCAGCCAGCCGAGGTAGGTGGCGAACTGCCCGTCGACGCCGAAGTTGAGGGTGCCGGTGACGTGCCCGGCGGCGAACGCGGTACGGGTGCGCAGGTCGACCACCCACTCCCCGGCCGCGATCCGGGTGGCGAGGGTGTCCTTGTCGGCAGCCTCGGGTGCGGTCAGGTCCGGCGCGCTGGGGCCCGAGCTGTTGGCCGGCCCCATGTGGGCGTAGTAGGCGGGGTAGGCGTCCAGCCCGGCAAGGGTGTCGGCCACCCACCGCTCCTGCTCCTGGGTCAGGGCCGGGTTCTGGCGCTTCTCGTCCCCGATGGTGGAGGCGGTGGCCTCGCCCGTGGACCCGGCCGAGCAGAAGGACCCGAACCCGTGGGTGGGCAGGACGTGCGTGTGCTCTGGCAGCTGGCCGGCGAGGCGGTGCGCGGAGGCGAACTGGTGGTGGACCAGGTCATGGGTGTGGTCGTGGCCGAGCAGGTCCGGCCGGCCGGTGGCGCCGAACAGCAGTGACCCGCCGGTGAACACGCCGACCGGCTCGAAACCCTCACGGTCCGTGGAGGAGGCCTCGAGGGCGTAGGACAGGTGGGTGAAGGTGTGGCCGGGGGTCGCGATGGCGCGGACCCGCATCGTGTCGGACACCTCGATGACGTCGTCGTCGCTGATGGGCGACCGCTCGTAGGACACCTCGTCCGCCGCGTTGACGTGGTACCGCGCGCCGGTGGCCTGCGCCAGGGCGAGGCCACCGGTCACGTAGTCGTTGTGGATGTGGGTCTCGAAGACGTCCGTGATGCGCACGCCGGCCTCGACGGCGAGGGACAGGACGCGGTCGATGTCGCGTTGGGGGTCGATGACGACGGCGACCTGCCCGTCGTGGGCGAGGTAGGAGCGGTCGCCGAGGGTGGGGGTGTCGATGGGGATGATGACCGGGGCACTCACGGTCGAGGCGCTGGTGTTCATGGATGGTCCTTTCCGGGACAGGGTGCGGGGGAGGTCGGGAGGTCAGGCGTGCGGGCGCTGCCCGGTGACCACCGGGCGGCCCGCGCTGACCCAGGCGGAGGTGCCGCCGGCGACCGAGAGGGCGTCGAAGCCCGAGTGGGCCAGGTAGTCGGTCATGGCGCCGGAGCGGTTGCCGCTGGCGCAGATGACGTACACGGTCCGGGTCCGGTCGAGCTCGCTGGTGCGCGAGGGCAGCTGTCCCATGGGCATCAGCACCGCGCCGGGCACGTGGCCGCCGACGTACTCGCCGGGCTCGCGGACGTCGATGACGGTGGCTCCGTCGGCGTGGGCGGCGGCGAACGCTTCGAGGCTGACCTCGGACATCTGACTGCTCTCCTTCACGTGGTCATTGATACCCAGCGGGGTATGCGATGGAGCCAACGGTAGTACCCCCGGGGGCATGGCCGTCAAATCGAGATGGCTGTTGTGACGTACCCCACGGGGTATCAGTCGACGCGGCGGGAATGGACGAGACTGGTGGGACGCTGCATACCCCAGCAGGTATATCCTCAGCTCAGCAGACCAAGGAGAACCCATGAGCGCCACCACCCTGACCGGTCAGAACTTCGAGTCCACCATCACCGCCGGCGGCATCGTCCTCGTCGACTTCTGGGCCTCGTGGTGCGGCCCGTGCCGCCAGTTCGCGCCCGTCTTCGAGGCCGCCTCGAACCGGCACGAGGACATCGTCTTCGGCAAGGTCGACACCGAGGCCGAGCAGGCCCTCGCGGCAGCCGCACAGATCACGTCCATCCCCACCCTGATGGCGTTCCGCGACGGCATCCTCGTCTTCTCCCAGCCGGGCGCCCTGCCGGCAGCCGGCCTCGAGCAGGTCATCGCCGGCGTCCGCGCCCTCGACATGGACGCCATCCGGGCCGAGCTCGCCCAGCAGAACCAGCCCGCCTGAACCAAGCACCCCGCACCCTCGACCCGCCCGAACGCCAGCGCCGACCAAGGAGACCCGCCATGGGCTACGCCCTGAGCACCACCGTGAACCAGCCGTTCGAGCCCGTCCTCTACGCCGCGCGGTCGGCGTTGGTCGAGGAGGGCTTCGGCGTCCTGACCGAGATCGACCTCGCGGCCACCCTCAAGGCCAAGCTCGACGTCGACATTCCTGCCCAGGTCATCCTCGGCGCCTGCCGACCCCCGCTGGCGTACGCAGCCGTGCAGGCCGAGCCGTCCATCGGGCTGCTCCTGCCGTGCAACGTCGTCGTCCGAGCCATCGACGACACCACCACCATGGTCGAGGCGATGGACCCCGAGGTCATGGTCACCATGACCGGCAACGAGAACCTCGCCCCCGTCGCTGCCGACGCCCGCGAACGACTCACTGCCGCCCTGGCCGCCCTCACCACCTGACCCCGTCCCACCCGCCCTTCCACACCCCGCTCAGGAGCGTCACGATGGTCACCCTCAACACCGACGACATGACCCCCGTCATCAACCGCCTGCGCCGCGCCCAGGGCCAGCTCGGCGGCGTCATCCGCCTCATCGAGGAGGGGCGGGACTGCCGCGACGTCGTCACCCAGCTCGCCGCCGTCAACCGCGCCCTGGACCGGGCCGGGTTCGCCATCGTGTCCTCCGGCATGCGCGAGTGCATGACCTCACCCGACGGCATCAGCTCCGAGGACCAGGCCACCATGGAGAAGCTCTTCCTCACCCTTGCCTGATCTGTCCGCACGCGCCGCCCGCAGCGGCGGCGGCACGAGTGCGCCCGCCCTCGGCCTTCGAGCGAACCTGCCGCAGTTCGTCCTCCTGGTGGCCGTCAACGCCCTCGTCGGCGGCATGCTCGGCCAGGAACGCACCGTCCTGCCGCTGCTCGCCGCGGGGGAGTTCGGACTCACCGCCCACACGGCAGCGTTGACGTTCATCGCCGCCTTCGGGCTGTCCAAGGCGGTCGCGAACTACGCGGCTGGGACCTGGTCCGACCGGTACGGACGCAAACCGGTCCTCGTCGCAGGGTGGCTGGTGGCCCTCCCGGTGCCCCTCCTGCTCATCTGGGCACCCTCCTGGACGTGGGTCATCGTCGCGAACGTCCTGTTGGGTGTGAGCCAAGGGCTGAGCTGGTCGACCACCGTCGTCATGAAGATCGACCTCGCGGGCCCAGCCCGGCGCGGCCTCGCCATGGGACTGAACGAGGCAGCCGGGTACGGAGCTGTCGCCGCCACGGCGCTGGCGACCGGCTACATGGCGGCGCACGCCGGCCTGCGACCCGAGCCGTTCTACCTCGGCATCGCCTTCGCTGCCCTCGGTCTGGGGGCCTCGGCCCTGTTCGTCCGTGAGACCCACGACCACGCCCACCACGAGGCCAGCACGGCGGCGTCCGGACACCTGCAACGGGCCTCCCTGTCCGACCGGGACATCTTCGCCCGGACCAGCTGGCGCGACCGCACGCTGTCCTCCGTCAGCCAGGCAGGTCTCGTGAACAACCTCAACGACGGCCTTGCCTGGGGGCTGTTCCCCGTCCTCTTCACCAGCGCCGGCCTGTCCGTGAGTCGCATCGGATGGCTCGCAGCCACCTACCCAGCCGTCTGGGGAATCGGGCAGGTCGCCACCGGTGCACTGTCCGACCGGTGGGGCCGCAAACCGTTCATCGTCACCGGCATGCTCACCCAGGCCGTCGCCCTCGCCCTCGTCGCCCTCAGCGGCACCTTCTGGACCTGGCTGGCAGCAGCCGTCCTCCTCGGCGCCGGCACCGCGATGGTGTACCCGACCTTGCTCGCCGCCATCGGCGACGTTGCCCACCCATCGTGGCGCGCCCGGTCCGTCGGCATCTACCGCCTGTGGCGCGACGGCGGCTTCGCAGCCGGCGCCCTTCTCGCCGGAGCCATCGCCGACCTGTGGGGTGTTCGGCCGGCCATCTGGGTCGTCGCCGCCCTCACGGCAGCGTCCGGTGTCGTCGTGCGCCTGCGGATGAGCTCCGGTGCCGCGTCGAACCCCACGCGTGCCGCATCGAGCCTCACGCGCTGAACCAGGCCCACGCCGTCGGCGAAGACCCAGAGGTCACCTCCGCGGAGGGTCCTCAGCGCGGTTGCGCGTAGGCAGCGATGCCGGTGTCGAGGAGGACGCAGGCCTCGTCACCCACGGTCCACGCGTCGTGCCCGGGCTCGATGTCCACGACGTCGCCGGGGCCGACCTCGAGCTCGGTGCCGTCGTCGGCCTGCACGGTCATGCGTCCGGAGAGGCAGATGCCGGTGTGGTGCGTCTGGCACGAGGTGGTGCCGGCGATGGGCTTCACGTCCTCGGACCAGCGCCAGCCCGGTTCGAAGACGCCACGGCCGAGGGTGAAGCCACCCAGCGTGACCACGTCCATGTGGCCGTGGTCCCGGTAGGGGCGCTGCTCGTGGGGTGTGTCGATGTTCTGTTTGCTGCTCATGGGCCTCCCTTCGCCACGCACTCCAGCCTCCGGCGCGCCCGCCGGGGCGACAACCCGCAAAAGTGTGAGCCGCTGGTCGTGGGGCGGGGGTGGGGACCTTCGCCTCTGCGTGGTGCCGGCGCCCTCGACCCATGCTGGAGCGCGGGGTGGACGGCGTCCGTGCCGCACGCGGTGGGGCACGGACGCCGGCGACAGGGATGTGCGTGCAGCGTGGGAGGTGCGTGGTGGGAGCACGTGGCAGCACACGGGTCCGCGTCGCCGCGCTCTGCCTCGCAGTGCTCGCCCTGGCCGTCGCCTGTACGACGTCGCCGGGCACCCCCTCCAGCGGCCCGCGGACGCCGCCCACGGCGAGGGTGGTGGAGGGAAGGACGCTGGCGGGGACACCGATGGCGGCCTGCACCATCAGCGGTGAGCAGCCGGTCAAGGCGCAGGCGGCTGCCCTGTGCGGAGTCCTGTCCGTGCCGGAGGACCGGTCCACGAGTGGCGGCCGGCAGGTCGGCCTGAGGGTGGCGGTGGTGCCAGCCGTTGCGCCGCACCATGATCCGGACCCCGTGTTCGTGCTGGCCGGTGGTCCGGGGGACGTGGCGACCCAGTTCTTCGCGTGGCTGCCGACGGTGTTCAAGGACCTCCACGCGACGCGCGACATCGTGCTCGTCGACCAGCGTGGCACCGGTGGGTCCCACCCCCTGACCCTGCCGCAGCCGCCGGACACCACGGGACTGTCACCTTCTCGCGCCGACCAGCGCCTGACGGCCTGGTCCCGCGCAGGCCTCGCGTCGCTGGACGCCGACCCACGGCTCTACACGACCTCGGTCGCGGCGGACGACCTCGACGCGGTCAGGGCGGCCCTGGGCTACGCCAAGGTCGACCTGTACGGCACGTCCTACGGCGGCACCGTCGCCCAGTACTACCTGCGCCAGCACGGCGACCGGGTACGAGTGGCGGTCCTCGACGGGTCGACGCCGGTCGACGTGCCGGTGCTCGAACGGATCGGGCGCAACAGCCAGGCCGCCCTCGACCTGCTTTTCCGCCGATGCGCAGCCGACCCGGCGTGCCACCACGCATTCCCGCGCCTGGGCGCCGAGTGGAACGGGCTGGTGAAGCGGTTCGGCCACCCGGTCACCGTCGTCGACCCCGCCTCCGGCGCGACGCAGACGGTGGACAAGGTCATGCTCGCCACCGCGGTCCACGCTGCGCTGCTGACCGAGTCCGGTGCGGCGCAGCTCCCGCTGGCACTCCACCTCGCCTACCGGGGCCGGCTGGTCGAGGCCGCCCGGCTCATCGGCACCTCGGATGGCGGCGGTCCGCGCCTGCTCATGGCCGACGTCATCACCTGCTCCGAGAGCTGGGCGCGGTACGACCCGGTGGAGGTGGCGCGGCAGGGCGCCCGGTCCTTCGCCCTCGCCCGGGAGCTGGCGCTGGCACGGCAGCGCGCCGCCCTCTGCGCCCACCTGCCGAAGGGCGTGGTCCCGGCCGACGACGCCGCCGCGGTCCGCACCGACACCCCGGTGCTGTGGGTGACCGGCGACGGCGACCCGCAGGACCCACCGGCCAACCTCTCCGCGGTCACCGCGCAGGAGACCCACAGCCGCGTCGTCGTGGTGCCGGCGCAGCAGCACGTGGTCGGCCACCTCGGGTGCCTGCCGTCGGTGGTCGCCGTGTTCGTCGACGCCGGGAGCGCCGACGGGCTGGACGTCTCGTGCGTGGCGCGCGCGACCCCGGCCCCTGCGTTCAGGCTGAGGTGACGGCGCCGTGCCGGGACGTCGAGCACTGGTGCCGCGCGGTCGCGGGGCAGACGGTCGAGGCGTGGGCTCCAGGATCGTCGTCACCGCAGTGACCCTCGTGTGGGGGCTCGCCCTGACCGCGTGTGCGGGCCCCTCGCGTCCGACGCCCTCGACGCTGCGCCCCGCCACCGCCGCCACGGCCACCACCACGACCTCGGGCTCCCGGAGCACGACGACGCACGACGCCACTGCCGGGCCGTCGACGTCGTCGCCCCGGTCGAGTGCGGCCCACACGTCGACCTCTCCCCGGACGCACACCACGACGGCTTCCGCCCCCTCCCGGACGAGCAGCCAGGTGACACCGCGGGCCGGGCACTCCGCGTGGGTCGCCGTGTCCGTCGCGACCCTCTGGCGCTCGTGGTCCTCGCCGCGGGCCGTGGACCAGCCCGCGCTGCGCGCCCCGGCCGACATCCGCGGGTGGCTCGCGGCGATGACCCTGTCCGACCGTCGTGGCCTCCAGGGCCGGGCCGACACCCAGGCGCTCCTGGGCGACCGCGTGCTGGTGGTCGCCATCTCCGGCACGTGGGCGAAGGTCGTCGTGCCCGACCAGCCCACCCCGCTCGACGCCCGCGGCTACCCGGGGTGGCTGCCGCTGCGCCAGCTCAGCGCCGCACCCGCCGCACCGGCGACCGAGTACGCCACGGTCGTGTCACGGACCGCGTGGCTGCGCACCGACTCCGCCGCTGCCACCCCGGTCGTGGAGATCAGCTACGGCACGCGCCTGCCGGTGCTGGCCGGTGTCGGGAGCCGGCTGCGCGTGGGGCTGCCCGGCGGCATGGTCCGCCGGGTCGACGCGGGGCTCGTCGCCCGCCGGAGCGGTACGGCCGCGGCGCAGCCGACCACCGGCGCCTCGCTCGTGCAGTCGGCCCAGGCCTTCACCGGGCTGCCGTACCTCTGGGCGGGACGCTCGGGGTTCGGCTTCGACTGCTCGGGCCTGACGTCGCTGGTCCACCGCGTGCACGGCGTGGTCGTCCCCCGGGACGCCGACGCGCAGGCCACGAGGGGCACGAGCGTGTCGTCCAACGCGCTGCGGGCCGGCGACCTGCTCTTCTACGCGACGGCGTCCGGCTACGTCCACCACGTGTCGATGTATGCCGGGGGAGGGCTCATGGTCCAGTCACCGGCCACCGGGCAGGCCGTGCAGACCATCCCGGTGGCCACGCCGTCGTACGCCGCGCAGTTCGCGGGCGCGCGGCGCTATCTCCCCTGACCCGCCAGCGCCCGCGGGTCCGCCAGGGGGTTCGTCAGGGAGCGAGGTGCCGCCCTCAGTCCGGGTGGGCGGGGGGTGACGTCAGTCAGCGGGGGCGCAGGGTGACGTCGTGCTCGCCGGTGCGGTCCTCGATGTCGCCCTCGGCCGTCTCGAGCAGCTGGTCGGCGAGCCGGCGCAGGGCCCGGGCGACCGCCACCTCCTCACCGATCTCGGGGGTCACCAGGTCGTGGGGGCTCCGCTCGCTGTGGCCGCTGGCGCTCAGCCTGTTCGGTGAGTCGGCCACGAGCAGGACGTGGGCGTCGGTCTCGTCGTCGGAGCCGAAGATGCTGATCCGCACCTGCCAGTCGCGGACGTGGTGCGGGCTGTCACCACCGGCCGCCCTCGGTGCCGCGGAGGTCCCGTGGCCGGCCTCCTCGTGCCGACCGTTCCCGTCGTGGCCCTCGTGGTGCCCGTCCTCGTGGTGCGGCGGTGCGCCGATGCGCAGGACCGCCCCGGGACCCGGGTAGATCAGGCCCTCGTGGCCGTCACTCCACTTGACGAGGAACGGCGGTGTGCCGCCCGGCCCCCGGGCCTCGAGCACCTCCCCGTCCCTGACCGGGCCCTCCACGACGACGGGCGCGAGGACGATGCGGTCTCCAGGCTGTGCCTTCATGGCAGCCTCCATTCTGGTGTCCGGGAGGCCAGTCTGTGCGTCCGGTGGGGCGGCTCCACAGGGCCCTAGGTCCCGTGCCGACGTTGGTCGAGAGCTCGGCGCCGAGATGAATTGTCAACGAGGAGTAAGGGACGGGGCTTTCGACCCTGGAGGCAGTCGCAGGCATGCGGTGTGCTGTGGGGGAGGGAGAAGAGGGAGAAGACGTCATGAGGAGTCGACGAGCACAGGTGGTGGCGGGGGCTGTCGCGCTGCTCGCCACGGTCACGGCGTGTGCCGGAGCGGGCAACGACGCCACGTCCAGCTCGTCCTCGTCGACGGCAACGACCTCGTCCACCCAGCCGAGCGCGTCGTCGAGCAGCAGCTCTTCGAGCGCAGGCCCGTCCAGCTCCACCACACCGGGTGGCGCCACGTCGACCACCCCCCACGGCTCGTCCACCCTGCCCGCCCGCACCCTCCCGAGCATCCCCGTCTACTACATCGCCGAGTCCCAGCGCTCGTTCCGGCTGTACCGCGAGTTCCGCACCGTCCCCGACGCGGGCGGGGCGGTCGCGTCGGCCGTGCGCGCGATGACCCGGCTGGCCCCACTCGACCCGGACTACATGACGCCGTGGCGACCCGCCAGCCGGATGACGGTGTCGCAGCGGGGCACCACGATCACCGTGGACCTCTCCGCCGACGCGTTCTCCAACCACGACGTCGGCAGTGAGGTCGCGGCGACGGCCATCCAGCAGCTCGTCTACACGGCGACCGCGGCGGCGTACCAGAACGGCACCCCCGCCACGACGGTCACCATCACCAAGGACGGCGGCCCCGCCGACGTCTGGGGCGTCCTGCGCATCGGCACCCCCACCCGCCGTGCCCCGCTGCAGGACGTCCAGGCGCAGGCGTGGGTGACCTCACCCCAGTACGGCGAGGTCCGCAAGGCGGGCTCGGTCAGGTTCACCGGGTACGGCACGTCGTTCGAGGCCACGTTCGGCTGGGTCGTGCGGACCAGGGCCGGAGCGGTCGTGGCCCGCGGGACCGCCATGGGCGGGACCGGCACCGGCGGATTTGGGCAGCTGTCCTTCACGACGCGGCTGCGGCCCGGGACCTACACCGTCACCCTCTCGACCGACGACCCGTCGGGTGGCGAGGGCGCCGGACCGGCCACCGACGACAAGACGTTCACCGTCCGCTGACGCACCGTAGGCCGGTCCGAGCGACCAGCCGGGCCGGGCGACCAGCCGGGCCGGGCGTCCCTCAGTCGTCCTCGAGGGGCTTGAGGCCCAGGTAGGTGCAGGCACGCCGCGCCGGGCTGAGGTCGTCGTCGTCCTCGACCGCGACGAACTCGGTGACCAGGCCCTGCGCGATGACCTCGACGGGCTCGCCGGTCTCCTCCGACCGCCACCGCAGGAGCTCGAGGGCCGCGCCGGCCGTGAGCCGGAAGGCGCCGATGAGGATGCCCTTGGCCTGCTCGAGGGCGATGAGGTGCTCGAGCGACGGGGTGCGCTGCCTACGGGCGTCGTCGGCGTGCCCGGAGAAGGCGTGCGTGAGGTCGACGAAGTAGCCCTGCACGGCGATGACGTTCCCGTCGTCGTCGCAGAAGCCCTCACCCACCGAGAGCACCTCACGGACCCGGCCGCGGGCGTCGACGACGCGGTGGCGGCAGCAGAAGGGCTCGCCCGTCGTGAGGACGCCTCGCAGCGTGTCCTCGGTCGCGAGGAGGTCCTCGGGGTGCTTGTGCGCCATCAGGAGGTCGGTGCTCGGGTCGACCTCACCGGTCTCGAACCCGTGGAGCGCGAACATGCCCGGCGACCACCACCACGAGCCGGTGGGCACGTCGTAGCGGAACCTCGCGGCCGGCTCTGAGGTGCCGGCAGCGACGGCCACGAGCGGGTTCAACGGGGCGTCCCAAGGGTCGTTGACGTCGACGGCGTCCTTGTCGGGGGTCGCGTCCGTCGTCGTGCCGACCGGGTCGTGCGCCGGCTCCATCGCCTCGGTCGCCGGCCTCGCGTAGTCAGGGCTGGGCTCCGTCGGCGCCGTCCCAGAAGTCTCTGGCGGGGTGGCAATGCTCATGTCGACTCTTCCGCGTAGGCCCCTCGAACAGTGCCCCGACCCTACCCACAACCAGGGGAGATATGTCCCTTGCGGTCTTCCGACCTTGCCCTTCCCGACCCGGACCGGCCCTGCCGTCCTTCACCGGCGCCGCTGGGCGGTACGATCGGAGCAGTACCGGCTCCCGGCCGGACCGCCCCATCTCGCCCCGGCTCGGCCCGGTGCTCGGCGGCTGTCGTCCAGGAGTTCGTCGGTGCCACTCGGGGGTGAGCCGCCTGGCCGCCCCGACCTCCAGCGGGTGGGTGGTGCCGAGTCGCGTCGTGGGGGTCCTCGGACCGACCCGACGTCCGATCGTCCGGCCGTGACGTGCGCGCCGGTTGTCAGTCCGCACACCAGCTCGTCGCGGTCTACGCGGAGGAGGAGTCAGTTGGCTCGAGGCCAGCGCCAGAACGGCGCCGCCCGCAGCGGCGGTTCAGCCGGCGGTCCCGGCCGGGGCGGTGCGTCCCGGCGCGCCGGCGACGGGGGTTCCCGACCCGGTCGGCGGCTCCGCGAGCTCGACAACGAGGGCATCATCCCGGTGCTCGCCAAGGCGGTCCGGGAGGTGGAGACCGCCGCCCAGCGCGGTCGTGTCCGCCCCTCTGGCCGCACCACCTTCCAGGTCGTGGCCCTGCTCGTGCGCGAGGAGCGTGCGCGGCTCAAGGCCGACACCAGCCTGACCGAGGGCCAGCGCGCCGAGCAGCTCAAGCGGCTCGACGGCATCGCGACCATCCTCGCCAAGACGGCTGCCCGCGACACCTCGCTGCTGGTCCTCCTGGCCGAGGACGCCACCGTCTCCGACGACGCGAAGGTCCTGCGCCGCGAGATGCAGGTGGCGGCGGGGCTCGCGCTCCCAGAGGAGGAGGAGCCCGAACCCGAGCCCGAGACCGTGACGGCCACCGTGGACCGCCGGGTCGTGCCCAGGTCGGTCGTCGCGCGCCAGCTCTCCAACCCGTTCCTGGCCCCCGACTTCTCCGCCGTCGAGCACCACCGCCCCGTGACCGGCCGCCTCGGCAGCTGGGAGCTGCTCGGCCCGCTGTTCCGCTCCTTCGAGTACGGCGGCGCCTCCTCCTGCATGGACCTGCCCGAGCCCGGACCGCTGGCCACCCCGCCCGGTATGGAGCTGATGCACCACCAGGCGCAGCTCGTCGAGTCGGCGGCCCAGGGGCACCGCACCTTCCTGCTGGCCGACGAGCCGGGCCTCGGGAAGACCGCCCAGGCGCTGCTCGCCGCGCGGGCAGCCGACGCATACCCGCTGCTCGTCGTGGTGCCGAACGTCGTCAAGACCAACTGGGCCCGCGAGGCACAGCTGTGGACCCCGGAGCACCCCGTGACCGTGGTGCACGGCAACGGCGAGGACATCGACGGGTTCGCTGACATCGTCGTGGTCAACTACGAGGTGCTCGACCGCCACGTCGGGTGGCTGGGCGACCTCGGGTTCCGGGGCATGGTCGTCGACGAGGCCCACTTCATCAAGAACAAGACCTCGCAGCGCTCGCAGCACGTGCTGCAGCTCTCGGAGCGCATCCGCACCCGCACCGTGCGCCCGCTCCTCATGGCCCTCACCGGCACCCCGCTCATCAACGACATCGAGGACTTCCGGGCCATCTGGCAGTTCCTCGGCTGGATCGACGACAAGAAGCCGCTCGGGCCGCTCATGCACGCGCTCGAGCAGACCGGGCTGACCCCGGCGGATCCCGGCTTCTACACCGCGGCCCGCGCCAGCGTCATCGACCAGGGCATCGTGCGCCGGCGCAAGGTCGACGTCGCCTCCGACATCCCGGCGCGTCGCATCGCCGACCTCCCGGTGGAGCTCGACGACGAGGCCGGGCGCTCGATCCGGGCCGCGGAGCGCGAGCTGGCCAGGCGCCTGGTGGCGCGCTACGACAGCGCCATGGAGACCCGCAGGTCCAGCGTCCTCGTCGAGGGGATCGACCACGAGCTCGTACGGCGCGTGGCGCGGTGGGAGCGGGAGGACACCAGCCCCTCGGCGACCGAGGAGAACGTCTTCGGCGTCATGCGGCGCATCGGCCAGGCGAAGGCCGGCCTCGCCGCCGACTACGCCGCGCAGCTGGCCCGCAGCGTCGGCAAGGTCGTGTTCTTCGCCAAGCACATCGACGTCATGGACGTCGCGGAGGAGACCTTCGCCAAGCGGGGGCTGCGCTACTCGTCGATCCGCGGTGACCAGACGCCCAGGCAGCGCGAGGCGGCGATCGCGGCCTTCGTGCAGGACCCCGACGTGGCGGTGGTCGTCTGCTCGCTCACGGCGGCGGGGGTCGGCCTCAACCTGCAGGTCGCGTCCAACGTCGTGCTCGCAGAGCTGTCGTGGACCGACGCGGAGCAGACGCAGGCCATCGACCGGGTGCACCGCATCGGCCAGGGTGAGCCGGTCACCGCGTGGCGGATCATCGCCGCGCAGACCATCGACCCCAAGGTCGCCCAGCTCATCGACGGCAAGGCGGGACTCGCGGCGCGCGCGCTCGACGGCTCCGACGAGGACGTCAGCTCCTCCGAGGACATCCAGCTCGAGGCCCTGGTGGCCCTGCTGACGGAGGCGCTCGAGAAGCGGTAGGCCGGCCACGTGGCAGAGAGGCGGCCTACGCCGCCTCTGTGCCCTGGGCCCACTCGGCGTACCCCGCGTGGGGTGCCTCAGTGCCGCGGAGCCTCGTCGAGGGCCGCGGCCAGCGCCTGCGAGGCCGCCTGGATCGTGTGGCCGAGCGGGCGGGTCCCGTGCCCGACGTCGTCCTGCGCCGAGCCCCCGACGCACAGCGGCAGTTCAGGGTGCGCGGCCCGCAGGGCCTCGACCGTCTCGCGCACGGCGACCACGTCCATCCCCATCGGGGCGCCGATGACCACCGCGGCCGGGGACCGCGCGCCGACGAGGCCGACCCAGCTGGGTACGGGGAGGTCGGCGCCGAGGTAGACCACGTCGACCCCGAGGCGTCGCAGCGCGACCGCGAACGCGAGGACCCCGAGCTCGTGCAGGGCCCCACGCGCCAGCCCCACGGCGACCCGCGGGCGGTGCACGGGGACGATGACGGCGTCCAGGGCCGCGCCGAGGCGTCGCTGGACCGCTGCGCTCACGAGGTGCTCGCCCGCGACGTCGACCACGCCGTCACGCCACCACGTCCCGACGGTCTCGAGCGACGGCATCAGCCACTCGTCGACGACCTGCTCGAACCCGGCGCCGGCGAAGGCGGTGTCGAGGGCGGCGGCGACGGCCTCCCGGTCGAGATCAGCGGCTGCCTGGGCCAGTGCGGTGGTGTCCCACGTCCTGCCGCTGGGACCGGCCGGGGGAGGGGCAGCTGCCAGGCGCCGGTGCCCGTCCACGGGCAAGGCCTGGGCCTCGCCCAGCAGGTGGGCGGCCGCCGTCTGCGGTGACCACCCCGCAGCCACCAGCGACGACATCGCGCGGACCACCTGCAACGCGTGGTCGTCGTACAGGCGGTAGCCGCCCTCGGTGCGCTGCGGGTGGACCAGGCCGTAGCGCCGCTCCCACACGCGCAGGGTGGCTGCGGGTACGCCGGTCAGCTGCGCCGCGTGCCCGATCGTGTACACCCCGGAAAGGCTAGTCCGCATCCTTGGGCAAAGGCTGGACAACGGCGTGGACGAGGGGCACCATCGTTCTTGAGAGACCTTGAACAGAGATTGGACACGGTGACCTGGCCCGACTCCTGTGTCCATCCCCGTGGCTCGGGCTGTCCCTCTGGCAGCCCCTGCGCGGGCGGACCGTGGATGGCCCCTCCCGGTCTGCCCGGCACGGCCCCGACGCGCTGTGACGCGCTCCAGCGCGTCGGGGTCCGGCCGAGACCCCTCGCGCTGCCGTTGCCCCGTGCCGGGAGACGCGCGGCGGAGCACCGCTGCTGTCAGGATGGGCTCATGAGCGAGCCGGTGCTGCCCGACGTGGCGGCGGGCCGGATCGTCGGGGTCGACGTCGCGCGGGCGCTGGCGCTGGTCGGCATGATGGCCACCCACGTCCTGCCCGGCCGGGTCGGCGACGAGGTGCCGTGGGTCCAACAGCTCGCGGGCGGTCGCGCGTCGGCCCTGTTCGCCGTGCTGGCCGGGGTCAGCATCGCGCTGGTCAGCGGGCGCACCACCCCGCTGCACGGCACCGCGCGCCGGGATGTGTCGGTGCGCCTGGTCGTGCGGGCGCTGCTCATCGGCGCCCTCGGGCTCGCCCTCGGCACGGTGCCCACGGTGATCGCGGTCATCCTGGCCTACTACGGCCTGCTGTTCGTCCTCGGTCTTCCCTTCCTGGGCCTTCGGGCCCGGGCGCTGGCGGGCTGGGCGGTCGGCTGGGCGCTGGTTGCCCCGGTGGCCGCCCACCTGCTGCGTCCCCACCTGCCGCCGCACGAGGTCGGCAGCCCCACGCCGGGCGACCTCCTGCGACCGGGGCACCTGCTCTCCGAGCTGCTCCTGACCGGCTACTACCCGGCCGCGGTCTGGCTCGCCTACCTCCTCGCGGGTATGGCGCTGGGTCGCCTCGACCTGCGCCGCACCGCGACCGCGGCGCGCGTCGCCGTCGTCGGGGTGGTCACGGCCGTCGCCGCGACGCTGGTCTCCGCGGCGCTGCTGGGCCGCCCGGGTGCGCGAGCGGCCCTGGCCTCGACCTACCCCGACCTCGCGCACGCCGACCCCGAGCTGCGGACCGACCCCGGCGCCCTCGACGCCCTGCTGACCCACGGCCTGTCCGGGACCACGCCCACCGGTTCCTGGTGGTGGCTGGCCACGGTGGCACCCCACTCGGGGACCGCCCTCGACCTGGCACAGACGACCGGCTCGGCGATGGCCGTGGTCGGCGGTTGCGTCCTGCTGGTGCGCCGCCGGCCGGACGTGTGGGCTGCGGTGTTCGGGGCCGGCGCGATGACCCTGTCCCTCTACACGCTGCACGTGCTGCTGATGGCGCAGGGCTGGTGGCCCGACTGGGAGGCTCCCGAGCACTTCGACGACCAGGTGCTCGTGGTGGCCGTGGTGGGGGCGTTCTTCGCCCTCGTGCCACTGCGCGGTCCGCTCGAGACGGTCGTCGCCGTGTTCTCCCAACAGGCCGGCCGGTGGGCGCGGCGGCTGCCAAGGCTCGAGCCCGCTGTCCACCGGGGGCACCCCGGCTGAGGCAATCCGACCAGGCGCACACGACGAACGACCAGCAGTTGACCACGATCGGATGGACACCAATGCCAGCACCACGCCGCGCCGTCATCGGCAGCGGGATCGCAGGACTCGCGGCCGCGCACGTGCTCAGCACGCGCGGCCCCGTCACCCTGTACGAAGCCGACAGCCGCCTCGGCGGCCACGCCGACACCCACGAGGTGCAGGTGGGAGGTCGCACCGTCGGCATCGACACCGGCTTCATCGTGCACAACGACCGCACCTACCCGACCCTGCTGCGCCTGTTCGCCGAGCTGGGTGTGGCGACGCAGGAGTCGGACATGAGCATGTCCGTCCGGGACGACGAGTCGGGCCTGGAGTACGCCGGCGCCAAGAAGGCCAAGGGCCTGTTCCCCCGCAGGCGCAACCTCACCGACGCCGCGTACCTGCGGATGCTGACCGAGGTGCGCACGTTCCACCGCGAGGCGCGTGCGGTCCTGGCCCGGACGCTCGGCGACGACGGCGTCGACGAGACCCTGGGTGGCTTCGCCGAGCGCGTCGGCTTCACCACCTACTTCACGCGGCACTTCCTCGAGCCGGTCGTGGCCGCCGTCTGGTCCTGCGACCCGTCCCTGTCCCTGGACTACCCGGCCCGCTACCTGTTCGAGTTCCTCGACCACCACGGCATGCTCACCGTCTTCGGGTCGCCGACGTGGCGCACCGTCACCGGTGGCTCCAAGCGCTACGTCGACGCGCTCGCAGCCGGTCTCGACGAGATCCGCCTCTCCAGCCCGGTGCGCTCCGTCGTGGAGACCTCGCTCGGCGTCGTCGTCGAGGACGCCCGGGGTGGATCGGAGACGTACGACTCGGTCGTGGTCGCCGCCCACCCGCACCAGGCGCTCGCCATGCTCGGCGAGGCGACCCCTACCCAGCGTGAGGTGCTCTCCTCGATCCACTATTCCAGCAACGTCGCCCAGCTGCACACCGACGAGGCGGTCCTGCCTCGCAGCGAGGGTGCGCGGGCCTCGTGGAACTACTGGCGGCGGCCCTCGGCTGCCGCCGGCACCGGGGTCCTGGTGACCTACGACCTCACGCGGCTGCAGCGGCTGGACGTGCGGGGACCGCGGTTCCTGGTCACCCTCAACGGCATGGACTGCGTCGACCAGGCGAAGGTGCTCGACACCATGTACTACGAGCACCCCCTCTACACGCCGGAATCCGTTGCGGCGCAACGTCGCCTGCCGGTGATCAACACTGCGCGCATCGCGTTCGCCGGCGCCTACCACGGCTGGGGGTTCCACGAGGACGGCGCCCTCGCGGGCGTCCGCGCCGCAGCGGCCCTGGGCGTCGACTGGGACGAGCCGGCAGGGCGGCCGGTGCCGACGGAAGCGGCGGTGCGGTGAAGGCCCCGGCCTCGACGCGCATCTACGCGACCTCGGTCCACCATGCGCGCAAGGAGCCGGTGGCACACCGGTTCCGGACCCGCAGCCAGCAGTGGCTCGTCGACGTCGACGACCTGCCGCAGCTGGGACGCCTCGCGCCCCTGGCACGGTTCGAGTCGCGTGACCACCTCGGCGACCCGGGACGCACCCTGCGGCAGAACATCGACACCTTCCTCGCGTCCCGGGGCGTCGACCTCGGGGGCGGACGGGTGATGATGCTCGCCGTGCCCCGGGTGCTCGGGACCGTCTTCAACCCGATCAGTCTCTTCTGGTGCCACGGCCGCGACGGACGCCTGGTGTGCACCGTGGTCGAGGTGCACAACACCTACGGCGACCGCCACGCCTACCTCGTGCACGCCGACGACCGCGGCCGTGCGGAGGTCGACAAGGCGCTCTACGTCAGCCCCTTCAACGACGTCTCCGGCTCCTACAGCCTCGTGGTGCCCGAGCCCGACGACCAGCTCCGCGTCCAGGTCGTCCTGCGCCGTCCGGGCCACGCCCCGTTCGTCGCCGGCATGACCGGCCGGGCGCTGCCGGTGCGGACCAGCACCGTCCTGCGCTTGGCGCTCACCCAACCCCTCGAACCCCTGGCCGTCTCGGCGCGCATCCGCATCCACGGCATCTGGCTGTGGCTGCGGCGCCTGCCGGTCCAGCCCCGACCTTCCCACCACCAGGAGGCAGTCCAGTGACCACCGCCACCGCCGGCCTCTCCACGAGCCCGGTCATCGACCCCACCCGCTGGCCCGACCTGACGGCCCGTCGGGCCAGGGTCCGTCGCGCCGTCGAGGGCGCTGTCGCGCGCCGCATCTTCCTGTCCGTCGTCCGCCGCCTGCCCGTGCGCGTGCAGATCGGCCGCGAGGCGATCGTCGGCGGGGGCATCGGCGACCTTGCCGCGCCCCTCATGGTGATCGAGCGGCCCGACGCGTTCTTCGCGGCCGTCGGAGCCGGGGGGCTCATCGGCTTCGGCGAGTCCTACATGGTCGGTGACTGGAACGCCGAGGACCTCGGCGGGCTGCTCGAGATCTTCGCCGCCCAGATGGGCACCCTGATCCCCGAGCCGCTGCAGCGGCTGCGCGCGTTCTACGTCGCCCGGGCCCCGCACACCGAGAAGAACACGACGACCAACACCCGCAACAACATCGCGCGCCACTACGACCTGTCCAACGACATGTTCGCGACGTTCCTCGACAGCACGCTGAGCTACTCCTCGGCCCTGTTCGAGGCGGACGACGTGGCCGGCACCCCGCTGGCGGGGGAGCGCGTGACGCTCAGCACCCCGCACCTCGTGCCCACGTGGGAGGCGCTGGCCGAGGCCCAGGGCCGCAAGGTGGAGCGCATGCTCGACTCGGCCGGGGTGGGCGACGGGACGCGGGTGCTGGAGATCGGCACCGGGTGGGGTGAGCTGGCGATCCGCGCCGCCCGGCGGGGGGCCAGCGTCGTCTCGGTGACGCTGTCGTCGGAGCAGCAGGCTCTCGCCCGCGAGCGTATCGCCGCAGCCGGGTTCGCCGACAGGGTCGACGTCGAGCTGCTCGACTACCGGCTCGTCGAGGGCGAGTTCGACGCGGTCGTCTCCGTGGAGATGATCGAGGCCGTGGGCCACGACTACTGGGGTGAGTACTTCCGCACCATCGACCGGGTGCTCGCGCCGGGCGGCAAGGTGGCGGTCCAGGCGATCACCATGCCGCACGACCGCATGCTGGCCACGCGCTACACCTACACGTGGATCCACAAGTACATCTTCCCCGGGGGCTTCCTGCCCTCGACCCAGGCGATCATCGACGTCAACCGCGTAGAGACCTCGCTCCGCGTGACCGAGCGGCTCTCCTTCGGCCAGCACTACGGTGAGACGTTGCGGCTGTGGGACGAGCGCTTCCTGGCCTCGCTCGACCGCATCCACCAGCTCGGCTTCGACGAGGTCTTCGACCGCATGTGGCACTTCTACCTCGAGTACTCGCGGGCGGGCTTCCGCTCCGGCTACCTCGACGTCCAACAGCTCGTCCTCGAGAGGGAGGGGGGCCGATGACCGCGACGCAGACCACCACCACCCGCACCACGACGACGTCCGTGCCGGGGGTGGCGACCGAGGTCGCCGAGGCCCTGGCGCCGTTCGTGGGCGGTGAGCTGCCCGTGCGCCTGACCGCCTGGGACGGCAGCAGCGCCGGACCGGCCGATGCGCCCCATGTCGTGCTCCGCTCGCCGCGGGCGCTGCGACGCCTGCTGCGCCACCCCGGCGAGCTCGGCGCGGCGCAGGCCTACGTCACCGGCGAGCTCGACGTGGAGGGCGACCTCGGCACGGCACTGACCCACGTGTGGGACGTCGCGCACGAGCGCGGGCTGGGCGGCATACGCCCGACGCCGGCGACGCTCGCCGCAGTCGTCAAGGTGGCGAAGAGCGTTGGGGCACTGGGCATCCCGCTGCCCCCTCCGGCGAGCCAGGCCGTCCTCAAGGGGCGCCTGCACAGCCTCGGCCGCGACAGGCAGGCCATCCACCACCACTACGACCTGTCCAACGAGTTCTACGAGCTCATCCTCGACCCGCACATGGCCTACTCGTGCGGCTACTGGACCTCCGACGATCCCGACTACACGGTCGAGGACGCCCAGCGGGACAAGCTCGACCTCGTCTGCCGCAAGCTCGGCCTCGAGCCCGGGATGCGGCTGCTCGACATCGGCTGTGGCTGGGGCTCGATGAGCCTGTACGCCGCCGAGCACTTCGGCGCCCAGGTCACCGGGGTGACGATCGCCGCCGAGCAGAAGAAGCTCATCGACGCCCGCATCGCCGAGCGCGGCCTGCAGGACAGGGTCGAGATCCGGCTGCAGGACTACCGCGACGTGCCGGACAGCGGCTTCGACGCGGTCGTCTCGTTGGAGATGGGGGAGCACGTCGGGCAGCGCAACTACCGCACCTACACCCACGTGCTGCACAACCGCGTCCGCCCCGGTGGGCGGGTCCTCATCCAGCAGATGTCGCGCCGGGGCCGTCACCCGGGCGGTGGGCCGTTCATCGAGTCCTTCATCGCCCCCGACATGACGATGCGCCCGGTCGGGCAGACCGTCGACCTGATCGAGGAGTCGGGGCTGGAGGTGCGCGACGTGCACGCCCTGCGTGAGCACTACGTGCGCACCGTCGACGCCTGGCACGACACGTTCGAGGCCAACTGGGACCGCGCCGTCGCCCTCGTGGGCGAGGAGGTGGCGCGGGTCTGGCGCCTCTACCTCGTGGGTGGGTCGATGGCCTTCCGCGACGGTCGCATGGGGGTCGACCAGATCCTCTCCGTCCGCCCGGACCGCGGCACCTCGGGTCTTCCCCCGCAGCGACCGACGACGTGGTCGTGATGTTCGACGGCTCGAACTTCGTTGCGGTCAGCGGACTCTCGCTGCTGGCAGTCCTCGTGCTCATGGCCGTGACCGCCGTGGTGGGCGCGCGCCAGGGGCGGGTCAGCGTGGTCGACACCACGTGGGGGCTCGGGTTCGTCGTCGTGGCGCTCGTGGCTGCCCTCGTCGGCGACGGCACCGGCTGGCGGCGACTCGCCCTCGTGCTGGTCGTCGCCGTGTGGGGCCTGCGCCTCGCCTGGCACGTCACGCGGCGCAACGCCGGTAAGGGCGAGGACCCGCGCTACGAGGAGATGCTGGCCAAGGAGGAGGGCAACCCCACCTGGGTCGCGATCCGCAAGGTCTACCTCGTGCAGGGGGCGGCCGTGTGGTTCGTCTCCCTGCCCATCCAGGTCAGTGCCGCGGCCGGCCCCGGGATCACCGCGGTGGCCGTCGTCGGGCTGCTGCTCTGGGCGGTCGGGCTCGGCTTCGAGGCGGTCGGCGACGCCCAGCTCAGGGCGTTCAAGGCCGACTCCTCCAACAAGGGCAAGGTCATGGACCGTGGCCTGTGGTCCTGGACGCGCCACCCCAACTACTTCGGCGACTCCTGCGTGTGGTGGGGCATCTACCTGGTGTCGGCGAGCGCCTGGCCCGGGGCCCTCACGGTCCTGTCGCCGGTCGTCATGACCTACTTCCTCGTCTTCGCCACCGGCGCCCGGCTGCTCGAGAAGCACATGGGCGAGCGACCCGGCTACGCCGATTACCGCCAGCGCACGAGCTACTTCCTTCCCCGTCCGCCCAGGAAGGCCTGAGGCGCGCCCGCACTGTCCGACCCGGCGGCTAGGGTCCATCGGGTGGACTGCCTCTTCTGCCGGATCGTCGACGGCTCCGTGCCGGCCACCGTCGTCGTCGACGAGCCGTTCGTCCTCGGGTTCCTCGACACCCGTCCGCTGTTCAAGGGGCACGTCCTGCTGGTGCCGCGCATCCACGTAGACACCTTCGCCGACCTGCCCGCCGAGCTGCTGCCGGTGCTCATGGGGGCAGCCCAGCGCACGGCCGGGGCCGTCGTCGCGGGGCTCGGCGCGCAGGGCTCGTTCGTCGCGATGAACAACGTCGTGTCGCAGTCGGTCCCGCACCTGCACGTGCACGTCGTGCCGCGCACCAAGGGCGACGGCCTGCGCGGGTTCTTCTGGCCGCGCACCAAGTACGCCTCGGACGACGAGGCACGGGAGTACGCCGCCCGCGTCGCCGCCGCCCTCGAGCCTCCCCGCGCATGAGCGGCGCGGCACCGGGTGGCCCGAGGACCCACTCGGTCCTCGCGTCCCCGATCGGTGAGCTCACCGTCGTGGCGCAGGACGGCGCGCTGGTGGCGGTCCACATGGACGCGGCGAAGCACCGTCCCGACGACTCGTGGTTCGGTGAGCGCGACGACGACGCGTTCGAGGCTGCGGCGACCCAGCTCGAGGAGTACTTCGACCGCAGGCGCACGTCCTTCGACCTGCCCCTCGCACCGGTGGGCAACGCCTGCGAGCAGCGGGTCTGGGCCCTGCTGCGCGAGATCCCGTACGGCGAGACCCGCAGCTACGGCGACCTCGCGCGGGCCCTGGGCGATGTCGGGTTCAGCCAGGCGGTGGGTGCTGCGAACGGACGCAACCCGCTGGCCGTCGTGGTCCCGTGCCACCGGGTGGTCGGTGCCGACGGCAGCCTGGTGGGGTACGCCGGGGGCCTGGACCGCAAGCGGTTCCTGCTCGCGCTGGAGGAGTCCGAGGACACGCGGTCACAGCGGCTCTTCTGACGCCCTGCGACCACGCGTCCGCCGGCGCGGGTGGGCGTGGGTCGGTGGCCGCCGGCGGTGCCGGTGTGGCTGGTGGTGCCAGTGACCGTTCTGGCCTCGTCCGTTCGTGCCGAACACGTGCCGTCCACGGGCCCTTGCAGGCGTCGCAGGGCAGGCTGCTGGGGTCGAGAGAGGGGCAGGGGACGGCGTGAAGGTGTTCAAGCTGGCCGTGCTCGGCGGCCTGGTCGCGGCCTTCGGCCTGCAGGCGGCCGTGGTGCAGCGGTCCGTCACCGCGCAGCCCGCGGGCAGTCACGCTGCCGTGGCGGCTCCCGCCGTCCTGTCCACCGCCGACGTCCCCGACACGTGGTCCTTCGACGACCGTGACCGTGCCCGGCCCGTGGTGGTGCAGGCTGTCGCTGTCGCCCGGGTGACCCGGGCTGCCGCCGTCCGCCGGCCGCCGCGACCTCCCCGCACCGCCGCCACCGGCGCGATGCCCGCACCCGGCACCCCGCAGGCAGTCCTGGCCAAGGCCTATGTGTCCGCCGTGGCCAAGGCGCCGGACGGCTGCCACCTCAGCGCCGCCCACCTCGCAGCCATCGGCCAGGTCGAGTCCGGGTCGGTCGGCGGACGGTCGGTCGACGGCGACCACCGGGTGACGCCCCAGATCTACGGTCCGCTGCTGGACGGCGGTCCGTTCGCGGTCGTGCACGACAGCGACGGTGGCGCGTACGACGGTGACAGCAGCTACGACCGCGCGATGGGCCCGCTGCAGTTCCTCCCCGGCACCTGGCGCTGGGCGGGTCGCGACGGTGACGGCGACGGTCGCCGCGACCCCCAGAACGTCTTCGACGCAGCCCTGGCCACGGCCGGGTACCTGTGTGCGGACGGACGCGACCTGCGAGCCGACGGGGAGCTGCGCTCGGCGATCCTGTCCTACAACTTCTCGGGTGACTACGTCGCGGCCGTCACCGACTGGGTCGCGTTCTTCAGCCGGCACGGGCTGGCCGCGATGGACGACGTGGCGTTCAGGGTCGGGTCCGGTGGCCGGGCGAGCGACCTGCCGGTCCCCGAGACCTCGACGACCTCGAGCACCTCGTCCACCACCAGCTCGTCCACCACGAGCACGGCGAGCACCACCACGCGACCCGCCACCACCCGGTCGACGGCCCCGAGCGCCCCGTCGACGACGAGGACGGCGCCACCGACCCGCGCACCCGTGCCGCCCCCGACCTCGTCCTCGACCACCACGCCACCTCCGCCGACCACAACGACGCCGCCCTCGGACCCGGTCGTGCCGGCGCCCTCCGACACGACCCCGGGGGCCACGGGCTGAGACGCCCGACGTGACGCCGGTCGCACCGCGAGCACGGACCGCAGCCGCGGCATACCCCTGCCACTAGGGTTGTTGACCACAACGCACGAGCGTCATCGAGGACGGCACCCCCCATCGGTGGGGTGGCCGTCCTTCGTCTTTCACAGGAGAGTTGTCGGTATGTCGCACGAGGCCCAGACCCGCCCCCGCCACCGCGTCGTCGTCATCGGCTCGGGATTCGGGGGGTTGTTCGGCACCCAGGCGCTCAAGCGCGCCGACGTCGACATCACGCTCATCGCCAAGACCACGCACCACCTGTTCCAGCCGCTGCTCTACCAGGTGGCCACGGGCATCCTCTCCGAGGGCGAGATCGCCCCGGCGACGCGCGAGGTGCTCGCCCGGCAGGACAACGCGCGGGTCCTGCTCGGCAACGTCACGCACATCGACCTCGCCGCCCGCACGGTCACCTCGCGGGTGCTCGACCGCGAGACGGTCACGGCCTACGACTCGATCATCGTGGCCGCCGGGGCCGGCCAGTCCTACTTCGGCAACGACCAGTTCGCCCGCTACGCCCCCGGCATGAAGTCGATCGACGACGCCCTCGAGCTGCGCGGTCGCATCTTCGGTGCGTTCGAGTGGGCCGAGCTGGCCAGCACCCCCAAGGAGATCCAGCGCCTCATGACGTTCGTCGTCGTGGGCGCCGGCCCCACCGGGGTCGAGATGGCCGGCCAGATCGCGGAGCTGTCGCGGCGCACCCTCCGGCGTGACTTCCGGGCCATCGACACCAGCCGCGCCCGCATCGTCCTGCTCGACGCGGCTCCGACCGTGCTCGGCGCGTTCGGTGACCACCTCGGCGCGAAGGCGGCCGAGAAGCTGCGCAGCCTCGGGGTCGAGGTGCAGCTCGGCGCCATGGTCACGGGCGTCGACGCCACGGGCATCGACGTCAAGGACTCCGACGGCAGCACCCGACGCATCGAGGCCGTGACCAAGGTCTGGGCCGCCGGGGTCCAGGCCTCGGAGCTCGGCGCCCAGCTCGCCGAGCAGTCCGGTGCCCAGGTCGACCGCGCCGGCCGCGTGCAGGTCAACGACGACCTGACCCTCCCGGGCCACCCGGAGGTCTTCGTCGTCGGCGACATGGCGGCCCTCAAGGGCTACCCCGGTGTGGCCCAGGTGGCCATCCAGGGCTCCCGCTACGCCGCGGACCAGATCAAGCGCCGCCTCGCCGGGAAGGAGCCGGCCGGCCCGTTCGCCTACAAGGACAAGGGCTCGATGGCGACGATCTCGCGGTTCAGCGCGGTCGCCTCGATCGGCAAGCTGCACTTCAGCGGCTTCGCCGCCTGGGTGCTGTGGCTCGCGGTGCACCTCGTCTACATCATCGGGTTCAAGCACCGCCTGACCACGCTGCTGCACTGGGCCGTCAGCTTCGTCGGCCGCGGCCGGTCGGAGCGCACGGTGACCGAGCAGCAGGTGTTCGCGCGCACCGCGATCGAGCAGCTGGGGGAGGGGTACGCGCCCTCCCTGCCGCGGGTGCCCGCCGACAAGCGACCGCCGGCCCAGTCCGTCGCCCAGGCCCGCGAGCAGGGCAGCAGCACCCTCTGACCCCGACGCGGTGCCGGCCCAGGTCGGGCGCGCGAGCCGGGGGCTTCGCCTAGGGTTTGGCCATGCCCCTGGACTACCCGATCCACCAGCGGACCCTGGCGAACGGCCTGCGCGTCGTCGTCTCGCCCGACCCGAGCGTCCCGACCGTCACGGTCAACCTGTGGGTCAACGTGGGTTCGCGGCACGAGACGCCGGGCCGCACCGGGTTCGCGCACCTCTTCGAGCACCTGATGTTCCAGGGGTCGCGCAACATCGCCAGCGGTGAGCACTTCACGCGGCTGATGGCCGAGGGCGGCCGACTCAACGCGACGACCTGGTTCGACCGCACCAACTACTTCGAGACGGTGCCCAAGGGTGCCTACGAGCTGGCGCTGTGGATGGAGGCCGACCGCCACGGCCACCTCCTGGACGCCGTGACGCAGGAGAACCTCGACAACCAGCGGGACGTCGTCAAGGAGGAGAAGCGCCAGCGCTACGACAACGTCCCCTACGGCAAGGCCCTGATCGAGGTGTATGCCGCGGTCTTCCCGCCCGAGCACCCCTACCACCACCCGACGATCGGCTCGATGGAGGACCTCGACGCCGCGAGCCTCGAGGACGTGCACGCGTTCTTCCGGCGCTACTACGGGCCCAACAACACGGTGCTGACCCTGGTCGGCGACCTCACCGCGGAGGAGGGGTTCGCCGCGGCCGAGCGCTACTTCGGGCACCTGCCGGCGACGGCCGAGACGCCGCGCGACACCCTGCCGCAGCTGGCGCCCCTCACCGCACCGGTCACGGTCGACCGTCCCGGCGCCGTGCCCAACGATCGCGTCCACATCGCCTTCCGGCTGCCGGTCGACAACACCGACGAGTTCTTCGCCTCTGCGCTGGCCATCGACGCCCTCGGGGGGCTGTCGACCTCGCGCCTGGTGCAACGGCTCGTTCGTCGCGAGCAGGTCGCCAACGCCGTGCAGGCCCACGCCATGGGCTTCGTGGACGGGGTGTCGCTCGGGTTCTTCGTCCTCGACGTCGCCGACGGCCAGGACCCCGCGACCTTGGAGGCGGCCGTCGTCGAGGAGCTCGAGCGGTTCGCCGTCGAGGGGCCGACCGCCGTGGAGATGGAGTCGGCGCTGGCCCAGTCCGAGCGCAGCTGGCTCTCTGCCCTGGCCGGGCACGAGGAGCGGGCCGACCTCATCAGCCAGCACGTCCTCCTCCATGACGACGAGCAGTTCGTCAACACGTTCCTCGACCGCATCGGCCAGGTCACGCCCGACCAGGTGCGGGAGGCCGCCGCCGCCTGGCTGCGCCCTGAGAGCCGGGCCGTCGTGCGGCACCTCGTGGCCGCCGAGGAGGACGCCGCATGAGCACCGTGACCGAGGCCCAGGGCGACGCGGCGCGCCCCGAGGTCGCCCCACCGGGCCCGTGGAGCTTCCCGGTCCCCGCCCGGCACACCTTGTCCAACGGCATCGAGCTGCTCGCCTACGACATCCCGGGCCAGTACGTCGTCTCCGTACGCACCGTGCTGCCGCTGCCGCTGTCGGCCGAGCCGCGCCACATCGAGGGCGTGGCCACGGCGATGGCCCGGCTGCTCGACGAGGGCACTGCCGAGCACTCGCCCGAGGAGTTCGCAGAGCTGTTGGAACGCAAGGGCATCGCGCTCGGCGCGTCGGTCAACGAGGCCGGCCTCGGCGTCGACCTCGACGTGCCCAAGCGCCACCTCCCGGAGGCGCTGGGGCTGCTCAGGCTGGCCCTCGCCGAGCCGGTCTTCCCGCAGGCGGAGGTCGAGCGCATCCGCCGGACGCGCCTGGCCGAGATCGAGCAGGAGCGTGCACTCGCGCCGCAACGGGCCGCCCGTGAGTTCGTCGCCACCTTCTACGACGCCGACGACCGGGCCTCGCGCCCGAGCGCCGGGACGGCCGAGACCGTCGGTGCGCTCACCCGGCAGGACGTCGTGGCCTTCCACGCCCGTCACGTCGGCCCGCAGGGCATGACCGTGGTCGTCGCCGGAGACCTCTCCGGCCTGGACGTGGTCGACGACTTCGAGCAGACGCTCGGCTCGTGGGAGGCGACGAGGCAGACCACGCCCGGCGCGGCCGCGGTGCGCTCACCCGATGCCGCGCGCATCGTCCTGGTCGACCGCCCCGGCTCGGTGCAGAGCGAGCTCTTCGTGGGTTGCGCCGGACCCGACCGGCGCGCCGAGGGCGGCTGGGCGCCGTACCCGGTGTTGGGCTTCGTCATCGGAGGCTCGCCGAACGCGCGGGTCGACGCGGTGCTGCGCGAGGAGAAGGGCTACACCTACGGCATCCGCTCGGTGTTCCGGCCCCGCAGCTCCGGCGGTCTCTTCCTCACCTCGGGCTCGGTGCGCGCCAACTCCACGGTGGAGTCGGTGGGCCTGCTGCTCGACATCCTCGACGGTGTGCGTGAGGGGCTCACCGACGACGAGGTCCGGGCGGGGGTCGACTTCGTGAGCAAGACCGCCCCCGGGCGCTTCGCCACCGCCGACGCCGTCGCCGACGAGGCCGCGACGCTGGCGCTGGAGGGCCTGACGACCGAGTTCACGACCAGCAACCTCGAGCGCATCCGCGCGCTGACGGCCGACGACCTCGTCACGGCCTACCGGCGCTGGGTGCAGGGGGAGTGGACGGTGGTCGTGGTCGGTGACGCGTCGGCACACGCCGAGGGGATCCGGAGCCTGGGCCGCGGAGAGGTCGCGGTAGTCCCCAACTGAGGGGTCAGGCCCGGGCGTCGGTCCCGAGCCGCTCGAGCACCTCGTCGTGCAGGATCCCGTTGGTGGCCAACGCGTTCCCGCCCCACGGCCCGTCCTGTCCGGCGAGGGAGGTGAAGCGGCCGCCGGCCTCGGTGACGATGGGCACCAGGGCGGCCATGTCGTGCACGGCCAGCTCCGGCTCCGCGGCGATGTCGACCGCACCCTCGGCCACGAGCATGTAGGACCAGAAGTCGCCGAAGGCGCGGGTGCGCCAGCAGTCGTCGGTCAGCTCGAGGAACTGCGCGTGGCGGTCGACCCGGCGCCAGCCGGCGAGGCTCGAGTAGGACAGGGACGCGTCCTCGACGCGCGACACCTTCGAGACGTGGATGCGCTTGGCGGCAGCCAGCGAGCGACCCGACCAGGCGCCCGAGCCGTTCGCCGCCCACCACCGCCGCCCGAGTGCCGGTGCGGCGACGAGGCCGAGCACCGGCATGCCGTCGTCGACGAGCGAGATCAGGGTGGCCCAGGCCGGCACACCCCGCACGAAGTTGTGGGTGCCGTCGATCGGGTCGATGACCCAGCGCCGGGGTCCGTGCCCGGTGGTCTCGAACTCCTCGCCCTCGACGGCGTCACGAGGTCGGGTCCGCTTGAGCTGGCTGCGGACGAGCTCCTCGGCCGCCTTGTCCGCGTCGCTCACGAGGGTGAGGTCGGGCTTGGACTCGACGACGAGGTCCTCCGCCCTGAACCGGGCCATCGTGATCCGCTCGACGGCGTCCGCCAGGACGTGGGCAAGGCGCAGGTCGTCGTCGTAGGGCACCTGCCCACGCTAGCCCGTCGGCGTCGCCGGGCGGGGGACCGCCACGGTGGCCGCCCGCTGACCGGCACGGCGAACGGCTTCCGGACGAAGGCCCCGAACCGGCCAAACGCCGCGCCCGCCGAAGATCTGCTCTCGGCAAGGGCTCGGGACGATCACGTTTTTGTCTCGGGTTGGCTGAGAACGTCGCCTTTACTCCTTGCTTGCTCTTTCATGGGTGCCACAACACGAACGCCCTGTGCGTTACAGGGCTGCGCTCCACCCGGTGAGCAGCCCGGACCGACCCGTCCGATTCCGGACGGCTGACCCTTAAGTAGGAGGACATCAATGCGAGGAACTACTCGCACGGTGACCCTGTTTGCCGGTGTTGCCTCTGTCGCGCTGCTTGCTGCAGCGTGCGGTGGCGGTAGCGACAAGACGGGCGCCAGCTCCAGTGCCAGCGGCGGCAAGACCGGCGGCACTGTCACGGTCCGTGGGTGCAACCCCCAGAACCCGCTCATCCCCAGCAACACCACGGAGACCTGTGGTGGAAACGTGCTCGACGCCATCACGGCCAAGCTCGTCCACTACAACCCGGAGACGGCTGCTCCCGAGAACGACATCGCGGACAAGATCGAGTCCACGGACAACCAGAACTTCACCGTCACCCTGAAGAAGGGTTACAAGTTCCACGACGGCACCGAGGTCAAGTCCAAGAACTTCGTCGACGCCTGGAACTACGCGGCCTACGGCCCGAACGCCCAGTCCTCCGGCTACTTCATGGAGCCCATCGAGGGCTTCGGCGACCTGCAGTGCGCGGGCAAGGACTCCGAGGACCCCTGCAAGGGTTACACCCCGAAGGCCAAGACCATGACCGGTCTCGTGGTGAAGGACGACTACACCTTCACCATCAAGACGACCGAGAAGGTCTCCAACATGCCGGTCCGTCTCGGCTACTCGGCCTTCTCCCCGCTGCCCGACTCGTTCTTCAACGACCCGAAGGCCTTCGGCGAGAAGCCGATCGGCGCCGGCCCGTTCAAGTTCGACTCCTGGACCAAGAACACCGAGATCAAGCTCAGCAAGTTCGCTGACTACTCGGGCAAGTTCGGTGGCAAGCTCGACAACATCACGTTCAAGATTTACCAGGACGCTGACGCTGCCTACACCGACGTCCAGGCCAACAACCTCGACGTGACCGACGAGGTTCCCTCCTCGGCGATGATCGACGACAAGTACAAGCAGGACCTTCCGGACCGCAACGCCCAGAAGGCCGTCGGCGTCATCCAGACGATCACGTTCGCGCCGTCCAAGGTCGACCCGAACTACGCCGACCCGAAGGTCCGCCAGGCGATCTCGATGGCGATCGACCGCCCGACGATCATCAAGCAGATCTTCAACAACACCCGTCAGCCCGCCACCGGCTGGGTCTCCCCGGTCGTGGACGGCTACAAGGCCAACCAGTGTGGCGAGTGGTGCACGTTCGACGCTGCCAAGGCGAAGGCCAAGCTCGACGAGGCCGGTGGCTTCAAGGGCGGCAAGATGACCATCTCCTACAACGCCGACGCCTCTCACAAGGCGTGGGTCGAGGCGACCTGCAACTCCATCAAGGGTGCCCTCGGTGTCGACTGTGTCGCCACCCCGGTCGTGGACTTCTCCACCTTCCGCGCCAACATCGCGGCCCGCAAGATGAAGGGCATGTTCCGCACCGGCTGGCAGATGGACTACCCGTCGATCGAGAACTTCCTCGCCCCGATCTTCAAGACCGGCGCGTCCTCCAACGACGGTGACTACAGCAACCCCGAGTTCGACAAGCTCCTCAACGAGGCTGCTGCCCAGACGGACGCCGCCCAGGCGAACGCCAAGTACCAGCAGGCCGAGGCGCTCCTCGCGAACGACATGCCGGCCATCCCGATGTGGTACTCCACCGCCACCTTCGGCTGGTCCGACAAGGTCACCGGTGTCAAGATCACCGCGTTCGGCACGATCGACTTCTCCAGCCTCGCGCTGAAGTAAGCCGTCCCGGGAATCCCTGCAACCGCAGGGTGACCCACCCACAGCGTCGTCGGCCTGCCGGCCCAGTGTCGGCAGGCCGATGGCCTGTCCGGGGGCAGTCGAGGGGAGACCCCGCCTCCTGCCCCCAGCACCCCCCATACGACTATGTTGTGATGAGCAGCGGCGCCCGCGTGATGTAACGTCCCGGCTCGTCCCAGCCACGCCACCGGGAACACCCCCACCCGGTGGCGTCAAACCAGAGGAGGTGACGTGTACAAGTACATCTTGCGGCGATTGATCCAGATGATCCCGGTTCTGCTTGGCGCCACGTTCATCATTTTTGCCATGGTCTACGCGCTCCCCGGCGATCCCACGATCGGCCTCTGCGGTGAGCGCCCCTGCCCGGCGGCCTTCGTCGCCGAGTTCCGCGACAAGCACGGGCTCAACGACCCGCTGCACGTCCGCTACCTCACCTACATGGGCAACCTCCTCCAGGGCGACCTGGGCACGAACTTCCGTGACATCAAGGTCGTCGACGAGCTCGCCCAGCGCTACCCGGTCACGACGAAGCTGGCCGCCATGGCCATCCTCTTCGAGACGGTCATCGGCATCATCGCCGGTGTCCTCGCGGGCATTCGCAAGGGCAAGTTCATCGACAACCTGGTCCTGGTGAGCACGCTCTTCGTCATCTCCGTGCCGGTCTTCGTCATCGGTGTCTCGCTCCAGTACTCCTTCGGCCTGAAGTGGCCCATCTTCCCGGCCACCGTCGGCTCGGACGCCACGGTCTACCGCCTGGTCCTGCCTGCGTTCGTGCTCGGCAGCGCGTCCATCGCGTACGCCGCACGACTCACGCGCACCAACCTCGTCGAGAACCTGCGCGCCGACTACCTGCGCACGGCCATCGCCAAGGGGATGTCGCGTCCACGCATGCTCGGCGTGCACGCCCTGCGCAACTCGCTCATCCCGGTCGTCACCTTCATCGGCGCCGACTTCGGCGGCCTGCTCGGTGGCGCCATCGTCACCGAGCGCATCTTCAACATCCAGGGCGTCGGTGGCTTCCTGTTCACCGGCATCCGCAACCGCGACCCGGTGAGTGTCGTGGGCACCGTGACCATCCTGGTGCTCGTCTTCCTTGTCGTGAACCTGCTCGTCGACCTCCTGTACGGCGTGCTCGACCCGAGGATCAGCCATGACTGAGGCATCGACCATTGCCGTAGGCGCCGAGGCCGGCGCCCCCACCGGTGGCCAGGCGGACGAGGGGCGTTCACTCGCCTCCGACGCGTGGCGGCAGCTCAAGCGCAACCCCATCTTCTGGGTGTCGGTCACGCTCATCGTGCTGTTCATCGTCATGGCTGCGGTGCCGCAGCTGTTCACCAACGTCGACCCCAACGCCGCGGTGCTGAAGCAGGCGCGCGAGCGTCCCAACGCCAACGCGTGGTTCGGCCGCGACATCCAGGGCTACGACATCTACGCCCGCACGATCTACGGTGCCCGCGCCTCCATCCTCGTGGGCGTGCTCACCACGCTGGTCACGGTCGTCATCGGCGTGACCATGGGCGTGCTCGCCGGCTACTACGGCGGCTGGCTGGACTCGCTGGTCTCGCGCATCACCGACATGTTCTTCGCGATCCCGCTGCTGCTCGGCGGCATCCTGTTCATGTCCACGTTCCCCAACGACGAGAACTCGCGCTACCTGGTCGTCGTCGGCAAGGTCGTGCTCGTGATGGCCGTGTTCGGCTGGCCGAGCATCGCCCGCCTCATGCGGTCCAGCGTGCTGCAGGTCAAGCCCAACGACTACGTGCAGGCGGCTCGTGCCCTCGGGGCGAGCCCGTGGCGGATCATCCGGTCCCACGTCATGCCCAACGCCCTGGCGCCGGTCATCGTCGTGTCCACGATCAACCTCGGTGTCTTCATCACCGTCGAGGCGACCCTGAGCTTCCTCGGCATCGGGCTCACGCCGCCGGCCGTGTCCTGGGGCGTGGCGATCTCGGACGCCCTCGTGGCACTCCGGACGACGCCGCACATCCTGCTGTTCCCCAGCCTGTTCCTGTCCCTGGCGGTGCTGGCCTTCATCATGCTCGGTGACGCCGTGCGCGACGCCTTCGACCCGAAGTCACGCTGAGCAGGAGAGACTCACAGATGACGACTACTGAGACCACGAGCCGGCGTCGCGCCAAAACCGCGACCGGCTCCGAGTACCACCCGCAGGACGGGCTGCTCCTCGAGGTGGAGGACCTCCACGTCGAGTTCCACACCGCGGACGGGATCGCCAAGGCCATCAACGGCGTGGACTTCTCCCTCAACCAGGGGGAGACGCTCGCCATCCTCGGCGAGTCCGGCTCGGGCAAGTCCGTGACCGCGCAGGCGATCATGGGCATCCTGGACATGCCGCCGGCGGTGATCCCCAAGGGGCAGATCCGCTACTGCGGCCAGGACCTGCTGACGATGCCGGCCGAGCAGCGCCGCAAGACCCGCGGCCCGGAGATCTCCATGGTCTTCCAGGACGCGCTGTCCTCGCTCAACCCGGTGTTCCCGGTGGGCTGGCAGATCGCCGAGATGTTCCGGATCCACCGGGGCATGAACCGCTCCGACTCCCTCGAGCGCGCGGTCAAGCTCATGCAGCGGGTGCAGATCCCCGCCGCCAAGGAGCGGGTGAAGGCCTACCCGCACCAGTTCTCCGGCGGTATGCGCCAGCGCATCATGATCGCCATGGCGATCGCGCTCGACCCGGCGGTGCTCATCGCCGACGAGCCGACCACGGCCCTGGACGTCACCGTCCAGGCGCAGATCATGGCCCTGCTGCAGGAGCTGCAGGAGGAGCGCCAGATGGGGCTCATCCTCATCACCCACGACCTCGGTGTCGTGGCTGACGTGGCCGACAAGATCGCCGTGATGTACGCCGGTCGGATCGTGGAGCGGGCAGACGTCTACGACCTCTACCGCCAGCCCGCGCACCCCTACACCAAGGGCCTGCTCGAGTCGATCCCGCGACTGGACCAGAAGGGCCAGCAGCTCGCAGCCATCGGTGGCCTGCCGCCGAACCTCATGCACATCCCGCAGGGCTGTGCGTTCAACCCGCGCTGCAAGTTCGCCCAGGACGTGTGCCGGGAGGACCGGCCCACCCTGCAGCTCGTCGCCCCCGGCCGTGAGTCCGCCTGCCACTTTGCCGAGGAGGTCCTCAATGGCTGAGGCCATTCTGACCGCGACCGACCTGGTCAAGCACTACCCGATCAAGGGCGGCGTCCTGCGCCGCACCGTTGGACACGTCAAGGCCGTCGACGGCGTGAGCTTCGAGCTCCTCAAGGGCGAGACGCTCGGCATCGTCGGCGAGTCCGGGTGCGGCAAGTCCACCCTCGGCCGCCTCCTGATGCGCCTGGAGGAGCCCACCTCGGGCTCGGTCGTCTTCGATGGCGTCGACATGTACGCCCAGCGGGGGCGTGCGATGCGCAAGCTGCGTCGCGACATCCAGATCGTGTTCCAGGACCCCTACACCTCGCTCAACCCTCGCAAGACGGTCGGCGACATCGTGGGGGAGCCCTTCGACATCCACCCCGACGTGGTGCCGAAGAAGGGCCGCCGCAAGGCCGTGCAGGACCTGCTCGACCTCGTGGGCCTCAACCCGGAGCACATCAACCGCTACCCGCACCAGTTCTCAGGTGGCCAGCGCCAGCGCATCGGCATCGCCCGCGGCATCGCGCTCAACCCGAAGGTGCTGATCTGCGACGAGCCGGTCTCCGCGCTCGACGTGTCGGTGCAGGCGCAGGTCGTCAACCTGATGGAGAAGCTGCAGGACGAGCTCGGCCTGTCCTACATCTTCATCGCCCACGACCTGTCCGTGGTCCGCCACATCTCCGACCGCGTCGGCGTGATGTACCTCGGCAAGATGGCGGAGCTGGGGGAGGAGGACGACATCTACGGTCGTCCGACCCACCCCTACACCCAGGCCCTGCTGTCGGCGGTGCCCGTGCCGGACCCGACGCTGCGTGACAAGAAGGAGCAGATCGTCCTCAAGGGCGATGTCCCCTCGCCGGCCAACCCACCGTCGGGCTGCCGGTTCCACACCCGGTGCTGGAAGGCGCAGGACAAGTGCAAGACCGACATCCCGCTGCTGGAGATGCGTCCTGACGGCGTCGGGACCCACCTGTCGGCCTGCCACTTCGCGCAGCCGCGGGAGATCATCGAGACGGTCGACGTCTCCGACCAGCAGGACGAGGTCGGCAACACCGTCTGAGCGACACCGTCTGACGACACCGTCCGACGCTCGCGCAAACCGTGACCGCGCCGCTTCCCCCACCGGAGGAGCGGCGCGGCCGCGTTCCCCCTCAGGCCCCGGGGAGCCGGCGGTTGAGCGAGAACAGCCGCCCCAGCACCGGCATCAGGACGATGTTGAGGCCGTGCAGGATCCCGATGACGAGCAGGATCCCCCCGACCCGTCCCACCTCGAAGGTCAGCTGCTCGGCCGTCACGTGCTCCGAGATCTCGTTGCCCCACTCCTGCTGCGGCGCGAAGTGCACCGAGAAGAGGATGTAGGCGGCGAAGATCAGGTAGTAGACGATGTCGGTCAGCACGATGTAGCTCTTGCCGGTGAGCGGGTTGTCGTGGAAGACGTCGGCTGCGTAGGCGCGCCCGAACCGCTTGATGAAGGGGCCCAGCCACAGCGCGACCGCCAGCAGCACGGCGTTCGTGGCGACCTCCAGGATCCACCAGGGCATGTGCAGTCCGTCCTCTCCTCGGGGCGTGAGCGTGACCACCGCGGCGACCGACAGCACGGCGCCCGTGGCCCAGAGCGCGATGGCCGTACGGCGCCGCCGTCGGCGCCGTGCGTCGCCGTGGATGCTGTCGACCACCCGCGTGAAGAGGTCGGCCGACGGCGCGCGGCTCGCGCCCTCGGCACCCAGGGCCTCGTGCAGCCGGTCCTCGAGTGCGCTCATCGTCTCTCCTCGAGCCGGGCGGCCAGCGAGCGCAGGCCGCGGGTCAGGTGCGTCTTCACGGAGTTGGGGGAGACCCCCAGGGTGGTCGCGATGTCCTCGATGCCGAGGTCGAGGTAGTAGCGCAGGACCACGCAGTCCCGCTGCCGCCGGGGCAGCTCCCTCAGGGCCTCCACCACCTCGCGCCGTGACTCCTGCGCCGAGGCGGTCTCCTCCGCCGAGGGCTCGTCGAGGACCGCCGGTGGTCGGTGGCGCAGCGAGACCAGCCCGCGGCGGTTGTGGTCCCGAGCCAGGTTGATGACGATCGAGCGCAGGTAGGCCGCGGCCCGGCCCTCGTCGCGGATGCGGTGGCTCGCGCGGGCCAGGCGGATGAAGGCCTCCTGCACCAGGTCCTCGGCTGCCGTGCGGTCGTCGACGAAGAACCGTGCCAAGGACACCAGACGCGCGGACTCGGCGACGAACAGCGCTCTGACCAGGTCGTCGGTGGCCGGCGTCGCCCCCGTCCGGACCCGGTCCGTCGTCACCACATCCATGGATCCCATCACCTCGACAGACGACCCTGCGGCGCTGCCGGGTGACATCGCGAGGAGTCGAACCTGCGTCGGCTCGCGGTGTCACCCGCCGGGCCGGCACGCGCGTCTGTCTGGTGTCAGCACCGTTGCACCACAGCCAAGGAGACCTCATGGACCGCACCAGCACCTCAGCCCTATGGCGGAGCCCCCCGTCCGGCCTCGCGCGGTCGGCGGTGGTCGGCGCCGCGCTCGGAGGGCTGTGGGGTGCCGCGGCACGGGTCTGGATGAGGCTCGTGTCGACGACGCCCGAGTTCAGCTGGGTGGGGTCGCTGGCGATCGTCGCGCTGGCCGCCGTCCTCGGCGCGGGTGTCGGGGCCTCCGCGGCGGCCAGGTCACGTACGGGCTGGCGTCGGGCGGCCCGGCTGGCGGTGGTGCCCGGCATGGTGATCTTCGCGGGCCAGGGGATCCCGTTCCTGGCGGCCTTCGTCGTGGGCGGCCTGCTCCTGCGCCGCCGGCACCTCGTCGCCCGCTTGGCGACGGTCGGTGTCGTCGCCGGGCCCGCGGTCCTGCTGTGGTGGTCCGAGCGGCTCGACGAGTACACGATGCTCTCGGCGCCGCTGCGGGTGCAGGTGGCGATGCTTGTCGGGTTCCCGCTGCTGGCAACGGTTCTCGCGATCGCGGGTGACCTCGTCTGGGGTCGTCGTGCGGCGGTCGTGCCTCAGTCGGTCTCGCCGGACCGGGCCCGGAGCAGCCTCCTCAGCGACTCGAGCCTCGATGCCCCAGCAGGTCCGGCCTGACCGGAGGCCACCCATGCGTCGAGGGCGCACTCCTCCTCGTCGTGGCTGCATCCCCGGGGGCACTGGCTGGTGCCGGCCTCGAGGTCGGGGAAGAGCTGGATGATCCGGCCGAGGTCGACGTGGGCCAGGCCGAACGAGCGCACGCCGGGGGTGTCGATGACCCATCCCTCGTCGCCGGGTAGGCGCAGGGCCACGGCGGACGACGACGTGTGGCGGCCGCGGCCGGTGACGACGTTGACGATGCCGGTGGCGCGGTGGGCGTCCGGCACCAGGCCGTTGACCAGGGTCGACTTGCCCACGCCCGAGTGCCCGACGAGGACGCTGACCCTTCCGATGAGGCGCTCGGTGAGGGCCTCGAGGCCGTCGAACCCCGACTCTCCGGTGGAGGTCACGACGGCGGGGACGTCGAGCGGGGCGTAGCTCCCGAGGAACTCTGCGGGGTCCTTGAGGTCGGCCTTGGTGAGCACGAGCAGCGGGTCGAGCCCCGCGTCGTACGCCGCGACGAGGCAGCGGTCGATCAGCCGGGGGCGAGGCTCGGGATTGGCCAGCGCGGAGACGATCACCAGCTGGTCGGCGTTGGCCACGATGACGCGCTCGACGGGGTCCGTGTCGTCGGCACTGCGCCGCAGGACCGAGCGCCGCGGCGTCAGGCGCACGATCCGGGCGAGGCCGTCGGGGTTGCCGCTCGTGTCCCCGACGAGCTCGACGTCGTCACCGACGACGATCCCCTTGCGACCGAGCTCTCGCGCCTTCATGGCGGTCACGAGCCGCTCGGGGGCCGCCTTGCGTCCCGGACCCCGGGGGACCAGAACGTGGTAACGACCCCGGTCGACGGCGATCACGAAGCCCGACACGGCGTCCTCGTGGGCCGGGCGGTCCTTGGACCGTGGGCGGGAGCCGCGACGGCTGGGTCGGACGCGGACGTCGCTCTCGTCGTAGTCGGAGGCCTTGCGGCTCATGCGGTCGCTGCGCTCGTCCCGGGCACGACGAGCCCGTGCCACAGGTCGACGAACTCGGGCAGCGTCTTGGCGACGGTTGCGGCGTCCTCCACGCGGAGGCCGGGGACGCCGAGGCCGAGGACCGCGCCCGCCATCACCATCCGGTGGTCGGCGTAGGTGTGGAAGAGCCCTGCTCGCAACGGTTTCGGCTCGATGCGCAGTCCGTCCTCGGTCTCGGTGACGGAGGTGCCGAGGGCGCCCAGCTCGCGCGCCAGCGCCGCCAGCCGGTCGGTCTCGTGGCCCCGGATGTGGGCCACGCCGCGGATGACGGTGGGGGAGTCCGCGAGCGCCGCGACGGCGGCGACGACCGGGGCCAGCTCGGAGGCGTCGTGCAGGTCGGCGTCGATGCCGGAGACCTGGCCCGTGCCCCTGACGGTGAGCCCCTCGCGGGTGAGCGAGACGTCGGCACCCATGGCGTCGAGGATGTCGCGGATCGCGTCGCCGGCCTGGGTGGTGTGGTGCGGCCAGCCGGGCACGGTGACCCGACCGGCGGTCACGAGTCCTGCTGCGAGGAAGGGTGCGGCGTTGGACAGGTCGGGCTCGACCTGGACGTCGAGCGCGTTGACCTCGGAGGGCTCGACCCGCCAGGTGTCCGGTTCGCTGTCGTCGACCATGACGCCGGAGTCGCGCAGCGTCTCGACGGTCATCTCGATGTGCGGCTCGCTGGGGACCGGCTTGCCGCGGTGGTGGACGGTCACACCCTCGTCGTAGCGGGCACCCGCGAGCAGGAGCGCGGAGATGAACTGCGATGAGGCCGAGGCGTCGAGGGTGACGGCGCCCCCGCGGACGTGACCCTGCCCCCTCACGGTGAAGGGCAGCGTGCCCCGGCCGCCGTCGTCGAGGTCGACCCCGAGGGCGCGCAGTGCGTCGAGCACCGGGCCCATGGGCCGCACCCTGGCCTGCGCGTCGCCGTCGAAGTCGACGGTGCCCGAGGCGAGCGCCGCGACGGGCGGGAGGAAGCGCATCACCGTGCCGGCGAGGCCGCAGTCGACGGCGCCGCCGCCGCGCAGCGACGCTGGGGTGACGAGCCAGTCGGGGCGCAGGCCCGGGTGGGTGGTGGTGTCCTCGACGCCGGCCCCGAGCTGACGCAGGGCCTGGGCCATGAGGAGGGTGTCGCGCGAGCGCAGCGGGCGGCGCAGGAGCGACGGGCCGTTGGCCAGGGCGGCGAGGACCAGGAAGCGGTTGGTCAGCGACTTGCTGCCGGGGAGGTGGACCTCGTCGTCGACGGGACGGTCGGCGGACGGGGCGTGCCAGTCACCCTCGACGACCTGCGGGGGACGAGCGGGATGCGCGGGATCAGGTGAGGGCATCGTGGGCCTGGGTCGCGACGAGCCTGGCCTCGCGCCGAGCTGCCTTCGTCGCCATCTTCGCCTCGCGCCGAGCCGCGGCCGTCGCGTGCTTCGCCTCGCGCTTGGTGCGCTTCGCGGCCCGCCGTGCGGAGTCGGTCGCGAGCCCGGCTCGGTAGGCCAGCCCGGGCTTGCCCTCGGTGTCGACGCTGGCGAGCAGCAGGCCGCCGAGGAGGCCGACGTTCTTGAGGAACCCGATGCGCTGGACGTTGCGCGTCGTGGGGTCGCTCTCCTCCCAGAACCGGTGTCCCACATACGTCGTCGGCACCAGCGAGCCGACCAGCGCGAGCGCCGCCAGGCGCGGCACGCGACCGGTGGCGAGCAGCGCCCCACCGCCGACCATGGTGGCGCCGTTGGCGCGCACCAGGAGCTCGGGGTCGTTGGGCAGCCCGAGGGGGGCGACCTGCTCGGCGAAGGGCGCGACCTTCGCCTTGAGCGCTGCGGGGTGCCGGAGCTGCTCGAGGCCCTGGACGACGAAGATCGCGGCCAGCATCGGTCGGGCCACGCGGCGGACGAGGGTCATGGTCACTCCTGCTGGTCGCTGCTGGGACGGGCGGTGCGCGAGGCGCGGGGCCTGCGCGTCCCTTCCTACCGTATGGCCGGGTCCGCGTCGCTGCGTACCCTGTCCACCATGTGCGGACGGTATGCGGCGACTGCCAACCCTGACGAGCTCGTCGAGGAGTTCGAGGTCGAGCAGGACCGCACCGCCGACCCGGTCCGCACCGTCCTGAAGAACCCGCAGAGCCCTCCCGCCGGCACCCCTGACTGGAACCTCGCGCCCAGCAAGCTGGCCCCGGTCGTGCTTTCCCGGGTCCCCCGTGGGGAGGCGAGCGCCGAGCAGGCTGCCGGCCGCGCCGGGGGTGCTTCGGAGGGTGCTGCGGAGGGCGCCCCCACCGAGGGTGTGCGCCAGCTGCGGCTCCTCACCTGGGGCCTGGTGCCGAGCTGGGCCAAGGACGTCAAGGTCGGGATGCGCATGATCAACGCCCGCGCCGAGTCGGTGCTGGAGAAGGGCAGCTTCGCGAAGGCGGCGAAGTCCCGTCGGTGCCTGGTGCCGGCGCAGGGCTGGTACGAGTGGCAGAAGTCGCCGGTCGCGGTCGATGCCAAGGGCAACCCGCGCAAGCAGCCGTTCTTCATCCACCGGGCCGACAGCGACGTCGTCGCCTTCGCCGGTCTCTACGAGTTCTGGCGTGACCGCGCGATCCCCGACGCCGACGACCCGCAGGCCTGGCTGACGTCGTTCACCATCGTGACCACCGACGCCGAGCCCGGGCTGGACCGCATCCACGACCGCCAGCCGCTCGTCCTGGAGCGGGAGGACTGGGCCACGTGGCTCGACCCGACCATGACCGACCTCGACGAGGTCGGGCGGATGCTGGCGTTCCACCAGCCTGGCCGGTTCGACGCGCACCCGGTCGGCACGGCCGTCTCCTCCAACCGCAGCAACGGTCCCCAGCTCGTGGAGCCTGCCGGGCTCGACGAGCTGGAGGGTGTGGTCGACCCGATGACCGGGGAGATCGTCGGCGACTCGTCGTGACCGCGGACCTGCCCCGGCCGACGCGGGTCCTCGACGTGGAGACGCCCCACGGCACCGCCCGCGCCACGGTCCACCGCCCCCGCAGGGCGCACGCCACGCTGGTCCTCGGGCATGGCGCCGGTGGCCACGCGTGGACCGGCGACGTGGTCGCCGTGACCCGGGAGATGACGGGGCTCGGCTGGGCCGTGGTCCTCGTCGACCAGCCCTGGCGGCTCAAGGGACTGAAGGTGGCAAGCCGGCCACCGACGCTCGACGAGGCGTGGCTGCCGGTGGTCGGGGCGCTCATGGGCGGCCGGGCTGCCCTGCCGCGTCCCCTCGTCGTCGGCGGACGCAGCGCCGGCGCCCGCGTCGCCTGCCGCACCGCCCAGGCCGTCGGCGCCGACGCCGTGCTGTGCCTCAGCTTCCCCCTGCACCCGCCCGGGGCGCCGGGGCGGTCCCGCGCCGACGAGCTGCGGCTGCCCGTGGCCGCGGGCCTGCCCCTGCACGTCGTCCAGGGCGTGCGTGACCCGTTCGGGACCCCGGAGGAGGTGCGCGCGGAGCTGCCCACGCCTGACCTGGTCTCGGCGGCCAAGGGCACCCACAGCTTCGGTCGTGAGCCGGCCGACGTCGTGGCGGCGACGCGCCGCTTCCTGGAGCGGATCGCGGGTGACCACCGGGAATGACCCCGTCGCGGCCTCGGTTGAACCGAGGGAACCCCGTACCCCAGCACAGGAGCCCCGCACGTGCCACTGCTGACCGCCTTGCCGTCCGAGGGCAGCACCTCCGTGGCTCCGGGCTCGCGCCCGCCGGCCGGTGGTCGGGTCGTGCTCGGCCTGTCCGCCACGACCGACGAGCCTGACCGCGCCGAGCGCGGGCTAGGCTGGAGGGTGATGACTGAGACCCCTGCCCCCGACGCGAGCGTCGACGTGGCCACCGAGTCGAGGGACGACCGGCAGGCCCGCTTCGAGCGCGAGGCGATGCCCCTGCTCGACCAGCTGTACTCGGCGGCGCTGCGCACCACGCGCAACCCCGCCGACGCCGAGGACCTGGTGCAGGAGACCTACACCAAGGCCTTCGCCGCGTTCCACCAGTACCGGCCGGGCACGAACTTCAAGGCGTGGATGTACCGCATCCTCACCAACACCTACATCAACAGCTACCGCAAGAAGCAGCGCGAGCCCCTGCAGTCCGACGCTGCGGAGATCGAGGACTACCAGCTGGCCCGGGCTGAGTCCCACTCCTCTGCGGGCCTGCGCTCAGCCGAGACCGAGGCGCTGGACCACCTCCCCGACACCGAGGTGAAGCGGGCGCTGCAGGCGCTGCCGGAGGACTTCCGCATGGCGGTCTACCTCGCCGACGTCGAGGGCTTCGCCTACAAGGAGATCGCCGAGATCATGGAGACGCCGATCGGCACCGTGATGTCCCGGCTGCACCGAGGCAGGCGTCAGCTGCGTGAGCTGCTGACCGAGTATGCCGCCGAGCGCGGCTTCGCGACCCAGGGAGCGGACTCATGAAGTGTGGACCTGACTCCGGACAGGGCGACGCCGCCGGGACGGACTGCTCGGAGGTGCTGCACCGCGTCTATGAGTACCTCGACGGCGAGATGACCCGTGACGACACGGCCAAGATCGCCCACCACCTCGAGGCCTGCTCACCCTGCCTCAAGCAGTACGACCTCGACCAGGCGCTCAAGGCGCTGGTGAAGAGGTCGTGCGCCTGCGAGGAGGCCCCCGTCGAGCTGCGGACGCAGATCATGGCCCGGATCACCACGATCCGCTACGAGATCTCCGAGTAGGGAGCGCTCGCAGCCCCGCTGCAGGCGTCACCCCCAGCACGCAGAGAGCGGCGGCCGGATCCACAAGGGATCTGGCCGCCGCTCTCGTGCGTCGTGCGCTGGCTCAGGCGTTGGGCTTGCGACCGTGGTTGGCCGCGTTGCCCTTGCGCGAGCGGCGCTTGCGGGCGCGCTTGCTCATGGGAGTCACTCCGTCGGTGGTGGTGTGGCGCGAAAAAGCGCCCTGCCGGTGGCCATTGTCTCACAGCCGGCGGGTGCTCCGGTCCGCCACGGGGCTTACGACCTGCTCAGCCGACAAAAGGGCAGCCATAGGTCGGAGAGGACCTTCAAGATTTGGCAAAGAACACCTTGGTCCGCAAGCGGGCGGTCCGGTGGGGGGCCATCATAGTCCTGCAACCACGTAGCACCCCTGGCTACCCGGTGCATTGACCGCTCGATTGGTCCGAACGGATGAGTAGGACCTCATACGAGCAGAAGGAGTTTCCCGCCATGAAGGCTATCACCACCATCTTCGAGTCCATCCTCGGCAACGACGACTCCCTCGTGTGGACCCCCAACGACGGCCCGAGCGACTTCTCCGCGCAGCGCGCCTGGGGCTGGACCAGCTGAACCCGCGCCTCACCGGCAATCCCGGGGCCTAGATTGGTGTCGTGAGCACCGACCACCCCGGGCACCCCACCCGTGCACGCCGCAGTGACGGCGGGACCGTGCTCTACGTGGCCTTCGCGGTCACGGTCGCGGTCGCCCTGGTCGTCGCCGGCATGTTCACCTCGGGCCAGCCGCGCAGCTGGCTTGCGGTAGCGGTCCTGTCGGGTCTCGGCATCGCGAGCTGGATGCTCCGCGGCGCCAACGTGGGCGAGCGGGTCACCCTCTCGTTCCTCAGCATCATCCTCCTCGCGGCCGCCGTCATCGGTGGCCCCGTCGGGGCAGCAGTGGTCGGGGGACTGGCCACCATCGTGCAGGTCGATCCAGAGAAGCTGATCGTCCGCATCTTCAACGTCGCCCTCTTCAGCAGCATGGGTTCGCTCGGAGGGCTCGTCTACCTCGGGGTCGGTGGCCTCGACGAGGCGTCGACCATGACCTCCGCGGCGCGGATCCTGCTCGGCGTCGGGCTCCCGCTCATCGTCACCGACATCGCACAGTGCCTGCTCAACGCCCTGCTCCTCGCGGGGGTGCTCCGGGTCGCCACGGGCAGCCCGATCCGCACGCAGGTCTACAAGCTGCTCAGCACCACCGGCCTGGCCTACATCGGCTACGGCGTGATCGGTTTCCTCTTCGTCGTGCTGTGGATCCCCGCACGCGTGGGGTGGTTCAGTGCCGTCCTCGTGCTCGCGCCGCTGTTCGTGGCCCGCTGGGCGTTCGTCCAGTACGGCGACGAGTTCCGCGCCCACGAGAGCACCCTGCGTGCCCTGGTCACCGCCGTGGAGACCAAGGAGCCGCACAACGCCGGCCACAGCGAGCGCGTGGCCCAGCTGAGCGCGTGGCTCGTGGAGAGCCTGGGGTTGGGGCACAAGGAGATCCAGGACGTCCGCACCGCCGGCATGCTCCACGACGTGGGCAAGCTCGGGGTGCCGACCCGCCTCCTGCGTGCCCGGCGCGAGCTGACCGACGACGACCTCGTCACCATCGCCGACCACGCCCTGGCGGGCGTCCGGATGGTGCAGGACATCGACTTCCTCTCGGGGTCCGTGGACGGCATCGCCCACCACCACGAGCGGTTCGACGGCCTCGGCTACCCCGCCGGGCTGGCCGGCGAGCAGATCCCGTTCTCTGCGCGGGTCGTGGCGGTCGCCGACGTGTTCGACGGGTTGACCACCTCCCGCGCCTACCGTCCCGCGCTGTCGGTCACCGAGGCGCTGGACGTCATGAACCAGCGGGCCGGCACGCAGTTCGACCCCGTGGTCGTCGAGGCGCTCGGCCGTGCGCTGGGCCGCCACGAGTGGAGGCCCACCGTGCGCACCGACGAGGAGCTCATGGCTGCCGGGGTGGCGATCGACCACGACGAGCCCGAGACCTCGGACCTGCTGGCCGCCCGGCCGGACCTGCGCCGCCGGATCGAGGGTGCACCACAGCGCGGCCTCGAGTCGGTGACGGCTGCGCAGGGCCGTCAGGCCGCGGTGGACGTCGACGCAGTGGAGGGGCTCAGGTGAGCCGGGTGCACATCCGCCGTGTCGACCTCACGGTGCCCGTCGTCGTCGCCGGGATCGTCACCACGCTGGCCAGCTTCTGGACCGCCATCGACGACGTGCCGCACCTCGGCAGGGGTGACCTCGTCTACCTCTTGGTCTTCCTCGTGGCGATCGCGCTGGGGGAGACCGCGCGGCTGACGATCCTCACCGGTCGCGAGACGGCCCCGATGTCGACCGCGGCGGCCTTGGGCCTGTCGCTGTCGGCGGTGCGCGGTCCCGGCGAGGATCCGATGGGCGCTGCGGTCATCGTGTCCACGATCTGCCTCGGCATGGTCGCCGGCACCGTGTTCCTGCGCGTGGTCAACGGCAGCGTGCGGTGGGCCGACACTGCCGCCCGCATCGTGGGTGCCGCGGTGGCGCCGTTGATCTACCGTCACGCGACGTTCGACGGCCGGACCCTGCTGTCCTGGCAGGAGACGTGGGACGACCTGCGGTGGTTCGTCGGGGTGGTGATGCTGCTCGTGGGCATCGTCGCGATGCTGGTCGACCTCACCCTCGAGGCGGCGGTCCGCGCCGGCCGCGACCACGCGCCCCTCGTGCCCGCCGTCCTCGACGAGATCCGTTCTGCTGCAGGGCTGGCCACCGCCCTGGTCGCGTCGGGTGCGCTCATCGCCCTGGCGGAGTTCGCGATCGGCGTCACCGCCCTGCCGCTGTTCCTCTTCCCCCTCGTCCTCACCTACTTCGCCGTCCAGCGCTACGCCACCATCCGCATGACCTACCGCCAGACCATCGGTGCCCTCTCGAGCCTCACCGAGCTGGCCGGGTACACCGGCACCCACCACGCGCAGCGCGTCACCGACACCTCCGTGGCGGTCGGCCGCGACCTCGGCATGGGCCAGCGCGAGCTGACCGACCTCGAGTACGCAGCGTTGCTGCACGACCTGGGCCAGATCGCCCTGCGTGAGCCCATCCCTGCCGGGGCGACGGTGATGGCGGCGCCGGCCGACCAGCAGCGCATCGCCCACGACGGCGCCGAGATCGTCCGCAGCACCGGGGTGCTCGACAACGTCGCCACGATCCTCGAGGCGCAGACGACGCCCTACCGGCAGGTGCGCGAGTTCGGCCAGGACCTGCCGATGGCGAGCAGGATCATCAAGGTGGCCAACGCCTACGACGACCTCGTCGGGGCCGGCGGCGCCCACGACGAGCGGGCGATGGAGCGCATCCACCTCGGCCTGGGCTACGAGTACGACCCCCGGGTGGTGGACTCGTTGACCCGGGTCCTCGAGCGGCGCCGGCGCGCCGGCGCCTCGGGCCCCGGCTGACCGGCCGACGCGCGCGGGTACGACGAAGGGGCGGTGCCGGGACCAGGTCCCTGCACCGCCCCTCCACGTGGGCGTCGTAGTCGGCGCCGCTACGGCGTACCGGTGGTGAGGTGGGCGTCCATGCCGAGGTTCTTCTCGACACGGGGGTCGCCCGCGTCGGCGAAGTAGTCGCCCTTGATGGTCTCGTCGTGACCCGCGTCGACCTTCATCGCGTTGAACACGAACGACAGGACGGCGGCGATGACCAGGTTGATGACGAAGGCGGTCATGCCGATGTAGCCCATCTTGCCGATCGTCGGGATCATGTCGAGCGAGCCGCCGAAGTGGCCCTTGGTGGCGGGGTTGATGACGTTGTAGGCGGTGACAGTGCCGTAGACCATGCCGATGGCCCAGCCGACGAGCAGGGCCCAGCGGTGGAACCAGCGGGTGTAGAGGCCGAACACGATCGCCGGGAACGTCTGCAGGATCCAGATGCCACCGAGCAGCTGGAAGTTGATGGCGTTCTGCTTGTCGAGCGTGAGGACGAAGACCAGCGCGAACGCCTTGACCAGCAGGGAGACGAGCTTGCCGATCTTCGCCTCCTGCGCGTGCGTCGCGTCGGGCTTGATGAAGTCGCGGTAGATGTTGCGGGTGAAGGTGTTCGCCGCCGCGATGGACATGATGGCGGCGGGGACGAGCGCCCCGATCGCCACGGCGGCGAAGGCCACCCCGGCGAACCAGCTCGGGAACATGTCCTCGAACAGCTGGGGGATGACCAGCTGGGCGTTCGGCTTGCCGTCGAGGCCGATCGGCTTGGTGCCGGCGGCGATGGCCACCCAGCCGAGCAGGGCCAGCAGGCCGAGCACGAACGAGTAGGCGGGCAGGATCGAGGCGTTGCGCCGGATCGTGTTGCGGCTCGAGCTCGACAGGGTCGCCGTGATCGAGTGCGGGTACATGAACAGCGCGAGCGCCGAGCCGAACGCCAGGGTCGCGTAGGCCCAGTACTGCTGGGCGTTCGGGATGAACGCACCGGTGGGCTTGGACGTCACCGGGTTGGGCTTGGCCATCTTCCCCTCGGCCGCGCTGAAGACGTGGTCCCAGCCGCCGACCTTGGACGGCAGGTAGATGACCGCGACGATGATCACGAGGTAGATCAGCGCGTCCTTGACGAAGGCGATGACCGCCGGGGCGCGCAGGCCGCTGGAGTAGGTGTAGGCGGCCAGCAGGGCGAAGGCGATGAACAGCGGCAGGTCCTTGGCGAGGGCGTTGCTGCCGCCGACGCCGGCCACCTCGAGCACCGCCTGGATGCCGACGAGCTGCAGCGCGATGTAGGGCATCGTCGCGAGGATGCCGGTGATCGACACCGCGAGCGACAGCCCGCGAGAGCCGTAGCGGCCCTTGACGAAGTCGGCCGGGGTCACGTAGCCGTGCCGGTGGCTGACCGACCACAGCCGCGCCATGAAGATGAAGATGATCGGGTAGAGCACGATCGTGTACGGCACCGCGAAGAAGCCGCTGACGGCGCCGAGGGCGAACATCGCCGCCGGGACCGCGACGAACGTGTATGCCGTGTAGAGGTCGCCACCGAGCAGGAACCAGGTGACCCAGGTGCCGAAGCGGCGGCCGCCGAGGCCCCACTCGTCGAGCGACTCCATCGAGTCGGCGCGGCGCCACCGGGTGGCCCAGAAGCCCATGCCGGTCACGAGGGCGAACAGCAGGATGAGGACGGTGAGGGCGACGCCGTTGACGCCGCCGGTGCCCGTCGCGGCGGGGACCATGGTGTTCATCGGGTGTGCCCCTCACGCTGGGTGCCGGTGCGGCCGTCGGTCATCGGGCGGTGCGGGCGGGCGCGCAGGACGAGCCGGTAGGCGGTGTAGGTCAACGCCGAGCACAGGAAGACCCAGAGGAACTGGTACCAGATGAAGAACGGGAATCCCCACAGGACGGGGTCCTTGCGGGAGTAGCTGCTCACCCACAGCAGGGCGATCATCGGCAGTGCCAGCAGGACGCCGGCGACGGCCAACAGGCCCTTGTTGGCGGGTGGGACGGTGTCGTGGTCGACGTCGCTGTCGATGCTCACCTTGGCCTCCAGATGATGAGTTGGTGACTGCGTGGTGGCAGTCCGAGGTGCACGGTACGCCCGACTCGCGGGTAACCGTGGGAGGTCACAGGCGTCACATTGGTAACAGGTTGACGGTGACCGCGGGCGCGTGGAGCACCCGCGGCCACCGTCACTCAGCGCCGGGTCACTGGGCCCGGCAGGGGTTGGCGAGGTCGCCGCTGTTGAAGTTGTTGAAGCGCGTGGAGGTGGTGAAGCCGGGCATGGGGTAGACCGTCTTGAGCAGGGGCCCGTACTCGCTCGTCGAGGTGCCCCCGAACGTCCTGGTGGTGCCGGGGATGAAGCGCCCGCCCTCCTGCCAGGTGCACGTGCCGTGGTCCTGCGTCGTGGTGAAGATCGGGTAGAACTGTGCGCCCCGTGGCGGGTTCACGCAGTTCGCTCCGGTGTTGCGGTCGCAGAAGGGGGCGGTGTCCTGGGAGTCCGCGGCCTCGATGCGGGGCAGGTCGGTCTCGAAGGCGACCTTGGAGTAGTTCGTCGAGCCGGCGGTCACCGGGCTCGTGAACATGAGGGGTGAGGGGTGCAGCGCCTGGTCGCGGGCGACGTCACGCAGCGTGCCCGGCCAGTCGCTGCGGTAGGACTGGCTGTCGAAGTCCTCGTCCGAGCTCAGGCACCCGTTGATCTTGACCAGCGTGGAGTCCTCGGCAGGGACGCAGAAGCTGTTGTCGTCGTCCTCGTCCAGCCCGGAGGCGTCCTGGCTGCCCGGCTTGGTGCAGTTGAAGTTCGTGTCGATCGCCAGGCAGTTCTCGAAGTGGCCGATCTCGTCGGACATGGCCACGTTGTAGGTGTGCGCCGACCAGGTGTTGCCGCGCGGGTTGCCCGTGGAGTACTCGGGGTGGAACGCGTAGGGCGCCATCTGGCACGTCGTCGAGGTGGGCGTGTAGAGGATGTGGCCGAACCCGTTTGCCTTCGAGGCGGTCATCGACCCGTGCTGCCCGGTGGTCAGGTCGCCCAGATCGATCCGCAGGCCGGCAGTCGTGTCGTGCATGTGGATCCGGACCCGGTCGCCGGGGTTCATGAAGAGGTCCTTGGCCGCGTTCGGGGTCACCGCGCTCAGGTCCGGGTTGTCGAAGGTGCCGGTGAACAGCGGGTTGGCCGGCGCCTGCGAGCGACCGCTCCTGGTGATGTAGGCCCAGTTGATCGGCTCGATGCCACCGAGGATGTAGTTGTCGCAGGCAGCCGTGTTGGCGACACCGGTGTTCTGGTTGCTGACGAAGCTGTCGATCGTCATGGCTGCGCAGTACTGGTGGGCGGTGCACCCGAAGCCCTCGAACTGCGGCACGTAGCCGGGGCCGTAGAACTGCAGCTCCATGTAGGCGTTGCCGGGGTGCTTGCCGATGTAGTCGGCCGCCGTCGGGTTGGTGCCGACCAGGTCGTTGGTGTCGGAGTCCGGGGCACACGTCTTGGTGTACTCCGGCGCGGACTCGGTGTCGCAGAGCGTCAGGCCGAACCAGAAGGTGGGTCGCAGCTGGAAGTTCCAGGTGGGCCCCGAGGCCCCGGAGGCGGTGGGCTGCTTCTTCGGGTCGCGGGGGAGGGTGACGGTGTAGGTGATGTCGTTGCCGGAGCCCCGGACCCCGGACTTGAACAGCACCGACGGCTCGTCGTGGCCGACGTACTCGTCGGAGGGGTTGTCGAAGGTGTCGGCGCACAGGGACGAGCGGGCCTGGCAGATCGGCTCGTGGTACGTCGAGGAGGTGCTGGCAGAGGTGCCGGAGGTGGAGCCGGCAGCGATCGTCCGGGTGGAGGCGCTGGTGTGCGCCGTGACGCCGGCGGCTGCCACGACGGGCAGCATCGGTGCCGAGAGGCCCAGCAGGGTGGCTGCGCCGAGGGCGAGGAGAGTTGGTCGTGTCACGAGCGTGCCCCTTGTGCGAGCTGGCAGCCTGGGCCCAGCCGTGCCGGGGCGCTGCTGTGCGCCCCCGTCCGCCCCCTTCGCGGACCCAGGGTGTGCCGTGGATCCCGAAACTTCGTGCAGACGCCGGGAGGTGCGGACGACCGGCGTCGTGTCGCCTGCAACCGACGACTCTACGCGCGTGCCACCGCGCCGTACAGGAAACAAGCAAGCGCCCGCCCCGGTGACCCGGGACGGGCGCCTTTCGAGGGAGCCGAGAGCCTAGGCGGCCTTGGTCTCCTTGAAGATCGCGTCGATCTCGTCGATCTTGGCGAGCAGCTCGTCGGCCTTGCCGGCGTCGAGCTCGCCCTTGGTGCCCGTGGCGCCGGCCAGCTTCGTGGCCTCGTTGAAGAGGGTGTGCAGCTGGGGGTACTTCTCGAAGTGCGGGGCCTTGAAGTAGTCGGTCCACAGCACCCACAGGTGGTGCTTGACCAGCTCGGAGCGCTGCTCCTTGATGAGGATCGCCCGGGTGCGGAAGTCGGGGTCGTCGTTGTCGGCCACCTTGGCGATGATCGCCTTGATGGACTGCGCCTCGATGCGGGCCTGTGCGGGGTCGTACACACCGCAGGGCAGGTCGCAGTGGGCGCTGACCTCGGTGGTGCGGAAGATGCGGGAGAGCATGCGTATCCCTTCTGCGAGATGGATGATCACGTGCTCGCTCAACCTACCCCGCGTCCGCCCCGGGTGCACCACGCCCCCTGCGTGACCCCGGCAGGCGCAGGCGCTGCGGTATGCGGAACAGCACCAGGGCGCGGATCTGATCACGGGCGAGCGAGCCGATGCCGTGCGTCCAGGAGTCGGCGACACCGAGCAGGCCCTGGTTGTCGCTCTCGACCCAGTAGCGGGTGCGGTCCGCGGGGTCGCGCATGGTCACGCGCTTGATGGCGAGCGGGCGGGGTATGCCGTCGTCGTCAGGGGGGAGGCGCACGATGGCGAGCCGGCCCAAGCGAGGTGGAGCCCCGCGCAGCACGACCATCCGGTCGCCGGTGTGCAGGGTGGGCTCCATCGAGCGTCCGGTTACCCTCGCCAATCCAAGACTGATCACTCGTGTGATCCTCCTCGCGACCTCTGCAGCTTGAAAGGCCATCTTGCCTTCCATCGGTGGCGGGCGCTGCCTCGTCTCGCTTTTCGCTGACATCGAGGGCGCGAGCCTTGGACCGACCGCCAAGCCCTGTCCAGCGTCGCCACGTGTTCACGGCTGGAGCATTCGGGTCAAACGGTACGCTGTGCCCTCCGCTTCGGAGGTCGGAGCGACTGCCGTTGCACGTTGTGGCGGCAATTACCCAAGGGGGAATCTTGCAGGCCACGGGCAACGCACTGGACGCTGTTTTCGTCAGCCACCGACCGTGGGGTCACTTCCGACAGTTCGTTCAAAACGAGCGCGTGACCGTGAAGGTCATCGCGGTCGAGCCCGGACAGCGGCTCTCACGCCAGCGCCACTCCCATCGAAGCGAGATGTGGCACATCTTGGACACTGCGATCGACGTCGAGGTCGAGGGACGAGCCTGGGTGGCGCAACCGGGGGAGCAGATCTGGGTGGCTCAGGGCTCGATTCACCGCATGGGCAACTCGGGCACGAAGGCTGGGCGAGTCCTGGAGATCGCATTCGGCGAGTTTGATGAGGCTGACATCGAGCGACTCGAGGACGACTACGCACGGCAAGAAGAGCCGACCCGCTAGGCCATAGCGTCACCGACCGCCGTCAGTGCTGCTCCTCCTGGCGCATCCGGCTGAGGAAGGTCTTGGTGCGCTGGTTCTGGGGGTTGGAGATGACCTCGGACGGGGGGCCCTGCTCGACGACGACGCCACCGTCCATGAAGACGACGCGGTCGGCGACCTCGCGGGCGAAGCCCATCTCGTGGGTCACGACGATCATGGTCATGCCGCCGCGCGCGAGGTCACGCATGACCCGCAGCACCTCGCCGACGAGCTCGGGGTCGAGCGCCGAGGTGGGCTCGTCGAAGAGCATCAGCTTGGGCTCCATCGCCAGCGCACGGGCGATCGCGACTCGTTGCTGCTGGCCGCCGGAGAGCTGGGCGGGGTAGGCGTTGCACTTGTCGGCGAGGCCGACGCTGCCCAGCAGCTCGAGCGCTCGCTCCTTGACCTGTGACTTCCGCTGGCCCTTGACCTGGACCGGGGCCTCCATGACGTTCTCGACGGCGGTCATGTGGGGGAACAGGTTGAACCGCTGGAAGACCATGCCGATGTCGCGCCGCTGGGTCGCCACCTGCTTGTCGGTGAGGTGGTGCAGGGTGCCGCCACGGTCTTCGTAGCCCATGAGGTCGCCGTCGACCCAGATGCGGCCGCCGTCGATGGTCTCGAGCTGGTTGATGCAGCGCAGGAACGTCGTCTTGCCCGAGCCCGAGGGGCCGAGCAGGCAGACGACCTCGCCCTTGCGGACGTCCATGTCGATGCCCTTGAGGACCTCGTTGCCGTGGAAGGCCTTGGTGACGTTGACCGCGTGCACCAGGGGCTGGGTCGTCTGGGTGGTCTCGGTCGTCATCACATGCCACCTCCGCCGCCGCGCAGCGCGAGCAGCCGGGCGCGAAGGCCCTGCTGGTCGCCGCTGCTGACCCCGAAGCCACGGCCGAAGTGCCGCTCGAGGAAGGACTGCCCGACCATGAGGACGCTGCACACGATGAGGTACCACGCGGTGGCCGCGACGTAGGTCGGCATGATCTTCAGCGTCCGCGAGCCGATGACCGACACCTGGTAGAAGAGCTCGGTGTTGACCGGGAGCGCGATCAGCAGCGAGGTGTCCTTGACCATCGCGATGGTCTCGTTGCCGGTCGGCGGGATGATCACGCGCATCGCCTGGGGGAGCACCACCCGGCGCATGGTCTTGCCGGACGACATGCCGAGGGCCTGGGCCGCCTCCTGCTGGCCGACGTCGACCGACTGGATGCCGGCGCGGGCGATCTCGGCCATGTAGGCGGCCTCGGACAGCCCCAGCCCGATGACGCCCATGGCCAGGGTGCTGCTGAACTGGTTGACGTCGAGGCTGAGGAACGTCAGGTCGCTCGACAGGCCCAGCGCCTTGGCGATCTGCTGCCCGAACGGCGCCCCGATGTCGAAGGTGCTGTAGAGGTAGCCCAGCCCGGTGCCGAGGATCGTCAGGAGCACGTAGCGGGGGATGGCCCGGAAGAACCACGTGTAGACGAAGGAGACGCCTCGGAGCACCGGGTTGGTCGACAGCCGCATGATGCCGACGATGACCCCGACCACCACACCGATGACCATCGAGCCGATGGTGCCGACGATGGTGCCGATCATGAGGCCACGCAGGACCGGGTTGAAGTTCATCACCTGGAGCGCGAACGGGAAGTCCCACTTCGGGTTGGTGACGAACGAGCTGACCATCATGGCCAAAAGGACGGCGATGACCGCGATCGCCACCCACCGCCCCGGGTGGGGGACCGGCCGGGCGCTGATGCGTCCCGGCCGGTCCTGGGTGCCTTCAGACATGGAGTCCTCGGATCAGGGGGTGATCAGCGCCGGTCAGGGGTTGACGGCGAAGTCGGTGATGGCGCCGGTGTCGTTGCCCCACTTGGTGAGGATCGCCTTGTAGCTGCCGTCGGTGCCCATGGCCTTGAGCGCGTCGGCGATCGCCTGGGCGAAGTCCGCCTGGTCCTTGGGGACGACGAAGCCGTAGGGGGCGGCGTCGTAGATGTCGCCCAGCGCCTCGAGCTGGCCGCCCGTCTGCTTCACGGCATACAGGCCGACGGGGGAGTCGGCAAGCATCGCGTCCGACTTGCCGGAGATGACGCTGGCCGTGACCTTGCTCTGGTCGGCGTCGATGATCTGCCGGATGGCCGGCTTGCCCGCGGCGGTGCACTTCTTGGAGCGGGCCGTGAGGTCGTCGATCTGCACGGTGCCCTTCTGCACGCCGATGTTGAGGCCGCAGGCGTTGTCGGGGTCGACCTTCTTGGGGTTGCCCTTCTTGACCGCCCACTGGGTGCCGGCGTTGAAGTAGCTCACCATGTTGACGCTCTTCTTGCGCTCGTCGTTGATGGTGAAGGAGGAGACGCCGACGTCGAACTTTCCGGACGTCACGCCGAGGATGATCGTGTCGAAGCCGGCGTTCTTGAACTCCGCCTTGAGGCCGAGCTTGGCGGCGACGGCGTTGAAGAGGTCGACGTCCATGCCGACCACGGTCTTGCCGTCGGTGTCGATGAACTCGTTGGGCGCGTATGAGGCGTCGGACCCCACGACGATCGTCCCGGCGTCCTTGATCTTCTGCGGCACCTTCGCGGCAAGGGCCGGGTCGACCGACTGGCTGCTGGAGGAGGAGGAGCTCGAGGTCGAGGAGCTCGAGGAGGACGTGCCGTCGAGGGAGTTCGAGCCGCACGCCGAGAGCGCCAGGCCCGCGGTGGCGAGGCCTGCGACGACGATGGCAGTGGGACGGAGACGCTGGGTCATTACGGGGTGGTTCCTTCCTCAGGTGGTGCAGTTTTCGCGGCGACGGATCCGCCGTGGGGGCTTGCTCGGCATCCTGCCACCTGCCGACGCGATCCGTGTCACAGTCGCGTCACGAGGGTGTCGGTAGCCGGACTGCTGTGCCACGATGAAACCCGCGGGTAACCCCCGCGACTGTGCGTTTGATTGGCCACACCCCGGCCCGACTGACCGTCCGGCTGCGTCGGCTGTGCCCCACGCATCTCCTCCCTCTCTCCTCTGAGGTGACTTCTCCCATGTCTGCGAATGCAGCGACCCCCGCCTACCCGACCCACGACCCGTCCGACCCGGTCTTCCGGGCCCACGAGGGAGGCAAGCTCGGGGTGCACGCCACGTCGCCGCTGCGCGACCGCGCGGACCTCGCCCTCCTCTACACGCCCGGGGTGGCCGACGTGTGCCGCGCCATCGCCCTCGAGCCGGCGCTCGCGGCCCGCTACACCTCGCGACGCAACACCGTGGCGGTGGTGAGCGACGGCACCGCGGTGCTCGGCCTCGGCGACATCGGACCGCTGGCCGCCATGCCCGTGATGGAAGGCAAGGCGGTGCTGTTCAAGCACTTCGGTGGGGTGGACGCCGTGCCGGTGTGCATGGAGACCGGCACGGTCGAGGAGCTCGTCGACGCGATCGCCCGCATCGCCCCGACGTACGGCGGCATCAACCTCGAGGACATCTCCGCGCCGCGGTGCTTCGAGATCGAGCGCCGCCTCCAGGAGCGGCTCGACATCCCTGTCTTCCACGACGACCAGCACGGCACCGCAATCGTGGTGCTCGCCGGTCTCATCAACGCAGCCAAGGTCGTGGACCGGTCGCTGGAGTCCCTGCGGGTCGTCGTCGCTGGGGCAGGGGCGGCCGGGGTGGCCGTCACCAAGCTCCTCGCGCGGGCCGGTGTCGCCGACCTCGTGGTGTGCGACTCCCGAGGGATCATCGCCCCCTCGCGGGCGGACCTCGCCGACCACAAGCGGCGCCTCGCGGCGACGACCAACCCGCGGGGTCTTACCGGTGGGCTCGGGGACGCCCTCGTCGATGCCGACGTCTACATCGGGCTGTCAGGGGGGACCGTGCCCGAGGCGGAGATCGCCCGTATGGCGCCGGACTGCATCATCTTCGCGCTGGCCAACCCTGACCCGGAGGTCCACCCGGAGCTCGCGGCGCGGTATGCGGCCGTCGTCGCCACCGGGCGCTCGGACTTCCCCAACCAGATCAACAACGTGCTGGCCTTCCCGGGGATCTTCCGAGGCGTCCTCGACTCGGGGGCACCCCAGGTCACCGAACAGATGAAGCTCGCTGCCGCCCGGGCGATAGCGTCACTGGTCCCCGAGCCGACGGCGGGGGAGATCGTGCCCAGCGTGTTCGACGACCGGGTCTGCGACACCGTGGCGGCAGCGGTGTCTCCGCTCGCCTGACTGCAGGGTGCACGAATTGACCAGCAGAGGTCGGCCGAACGGCCGACCTCTGCTGAGCAAGAGCGAGCCGCCGCGCAGGTAGGATCGACCCGTTTGTATGACTCTGGGGCGAACCTGTGGTCGTGCTGGCCGACTGCGCCAATGGGTGAGAAGGGCCGGGGCGGCCTTCCGGGCAAGTAGGTATCAGCGAAGCGGCTGGCGCCTGACGGTCGGGAGGAGTCTGACCGGGTCAGCCTTCTTCGTAATCGACGAGCGGGGCTGGACATCCCGCGTCCACACGCACGACAACACCCTGACGGAGGCCGTCGCACCATGACCGAGTTCATTCCCCCTGCCAAGCCGCTGGTCGGCGACGAGGAGCGTGAGGCGGTCGACCGCGTCCTGCGCAGCGGCATGCTTGCCCAGGGCCCGGAGGTCAAGGCCTTCGA